>NZ_CP084911.1:260000-532500 GCF_020535245.1 Asticcacaulis sp. AND118
TTACAGATGTGCCACAACTTCACTTACAGACTGTTCACAACCTTCGTCACCCCCCTCATTTTCGTCTTATCCTTTTGCGCCCAGATTTAAGTGCTTCAAATTTCCGGGGGCCAGATTTCCAGAGGAAAGGAAACGCCATGACCGATAAATCCCCCAGCGGCGAAGAGATCAGCCGCAGCGCCGAGAAGAAGGTTCACGACAGCGATCCCTTCCCGCCCGAAGGCACCACGGACGAGCATCTGCTGCGTAAGGACAGCCGCCGCCCCATTACCGAAGGCGAACGGGTCAGCGCGACGCGTAAGGCGCTGAGGCGCATCCGCAAGCCGTAATCCCGCTCTGCGAAACGTGACACTTTCAGGTCAATACTGATTTTTTACGGCATGCCGGACTATGGACACGTCGCGCCGGTTCAGGGGCCGAAGCCGTTAAAATAGCATTGTTCTCAAAGGTTTGTCATGATCGATTGTCAAGAGCGCAAAAGCGCCGGCTCTCACGCACCCACCCCTCTGAAAGTGCTGGTGGTCGATGACAATCAGGCCTCGGCCCTGACCTTAAGCTGGGCCATCGAATCCTGGGGCGACGAGGTGCGCACCTGCTTCGACGGCCTGAGCGCGCTGGATACGGCGCGCAGCTTTCACCCGGATGTCATCCTGCTCGATCTGGGTATGCCGGAGATGGACGGTCTGACGGTCGCGCGCACCCTGCGCGCCGATCCGCGCACGCGCCGCTGCAAGATCATCGCCCAGACCGGCTGGGGAGACACGGCCAAGCGCCGTGAAACCGCCGAGGCGGGCTTCGACCTGCATCTGGTCAAGCCGATCGACTTCACGGTACTGCAGGAGATGTTCGAGCTGTTCCGTATGATGCCCTCGCGCTAGGTTGCGGCCATCGCTAAAGCGTGGGCATACTCCTTCGCATGACGGGAAAGCGCAGAATACTGATCCTGGGGGGCGGCACAGCCGGATGGCTGGCGGCCGCGTATCTGGCGCGCTATTTCGACATCAAACGTCAGCCGCGCCTTGAAATCGTGCTGGTGGAGTCGCCGGAAATCAGCAGCGTCGGCGTCGGCGAAGGCACCTTCCCCACCATCCGACAAACGCTGAAATTCATCGGCATCGACGAAGCGCCTTTCATGCGGCGCACCACGGCCACCTTCAAACAGGGCATCCGCTTCGCCGACTGGGTCAAGACGCCGGTCAACGGGCGGCACGAGCACTATTTCCATCCCTTCGAAGCCCCCTATTACACAGAGGGCGAGGGTCTGGTGCCCTACTGGCTGTTGCAGGACGAGGCAACGCGCAAGCCCTTCGCCGAGGCCGTGACCTTTCAGAAGCGCGTGGCCGAGGCGCGGCGCGCCCCCAAACGCCCGCACGAAGGCGATTTCGCCGGCCCGCTCAACTACGCCTATCACTTCGATGCGCGCCAGTTAGCCGAGGTGCTGGCCGAGCGCGCCGTGGTGCTGGGCGTCACGCATAAACCGGCGCAACTCGACGGCGTGGTGCTCGATCACACCGGGCAGATCGACCATATCGTCGCCGACGGCGAGGTGCTGACGGCGGACCTCTATATAGACTGCTCGGGGTTTCGCGCCGAACTGATCGGCAAGGCTTTGGGGTCACCCTTCCGCTCGGTGCGCGGCACCCTGTTCACCAACAAGGCGCTGGCGTGCAAGACGGCCTATGAGCGGCCCGATACGCCGATCGAAAGCTATACGGTGGCCACCGGCCACGCGGCGGGCTGGACCTGGGACATCGGGCTCGATGGTCAGCGCGGCATCGGCTACACCTATTCCACCGACCACACCACTGACGACGAGGCCGAGGCCATCCTGCGCCGCTATGTCGGCGGCAAGGCGCCGCTGACCCTCCGCGAAATTCCGTTCGAGCCCGGCTATCGCGAACGGCCGTGGATCGGCAACTGCGTTGCGGTGGGCCTGTCCGGCGGCTTCATGGAACCCCTGGAATCGACCGGCATCGTCATGATCGAGGTGGCGGTGGCGATGATCGCCGAACTGTTCCCGCTCGCCGGCTCTATTGACGCGCCAGCGAAGCGTTTCAACGCACTGATGACGGCGCGCTATGAGAATGTCGTCACCTTCCTCAAGCTGCACTACGCCCTCAGCCACCGCAGCGAAGCCTTCTGGCGCGACAATACCGATCCGCAGACCTGGCCGGACCGGCTGCGTGAATTGCTGGACCAATGGCGCTACCGCCCGCCCAGCCGCTTCGACTTCCTGATCGATGTCGAAACCTTCGCCTTCTTCAACTATCAGTACATTCTCTACGGCATGGGCTTCCGCACCGACCTGAGCGGCGCGCGCGACCACTTCCCGCATGTCGAGGACGCCAACCGCACCTTCGCCAAGATCCACAATTTCGGCGAACGGGCGACGCTGGACCTGCCGCCGCACCGCACGCTGATCCGGCAGATCTATGCCGAAGGCTTTGCGGAATCGGCATAAAAAGGCGCCCCGGCGGGATGAAACACCGGGGCGCAGTCGAGGCAACTCTTAAGCTCAGTTCGACGCGTTGTCGGGCACGGCGCCCAGTTCGCCGCTTTCCCGCGCCTTGCGGCCATAGACGGCTTCGAACAGGGGCGAGGCCATGACCGTGGTGACGATTGCCATCAGCACCAGCATCGAGAACAGGGCCGGTCCAATGATGCCCTTTTGCAGGCCGATATTAATGATGATCAGTTCCATCAGGCCGCGCGAGTTCATCAGCGCCCCGATGCCCAGCGCCGTGCGGTTGTCTTCACCGGTGAGGCGCGCCGCTGCGTAGCAGGCCCCGAACTTGGCGAGGATGGATACGGCGAGAATAGCCAGAGCGATCAGCAGCAGTTCGACATTATTGACCATGTCGAGGCGCGTGTTCAGACCCGAATAGGTGAAGAACATCGGCAGCAGCAGGATGACCGTCAGCGGTTCGACCTTCTTCTTCAGTTCCTCGGTGAATTTGCCGCGCGGCATGACGGTGCCGAGAATGAATCCGCCGAAGATGGCGTGGATGCCGACGGCGTCCATGACGAAGGCCGAGGTGGCGAAGGCGATCAGGGTGATGGCGAGCACTGTATGGCTCATCTCGCCCTTTTCCTCGACCATACGGCCCAGCGGGGCCAGCAGACGTTTGCCGACGAAGACAACGAACAAAGTCCACAACAGGCCGCCGCCGATGGCGAGCACCGCAATGCCCGGCCCGCCGCCGAAGGTAGCCAGAACGATGGCCAGCACGCACCACGACACGGCGTCGTCAAACGCACCCGCCGTCAGCGACAAGGTGCCCAGCGACGAATTGGCCAGGCCACGCTCATTGATGATGCGCGCCAGCATGGGGAAGGCGGTCAGGGCGATACAGGCGCCCATGAACAGGGTGGCGTTGAAACGCGAAATCCCTTCGGCGAACAGGCCCGGCACGGTCAGCAGCCACGGCGTGATCAATATGGCCATCAGGAAGGGTACGGTAATGCCCGACAAGGAGACGGCGAAGGCGCTCTTACCCTTTTGAGCGAAATGGTCGGCGCGGAAGGTGCAGCCGACGAGGAACATGTAAAGCCCGACACCCAGTTGCGCGCCGACATAGAGGACGTTCTTGCTTTCCTTGGGGAAGATGGCGCCCTGAAGCTCCGGGAACAGAAGCCCCAGCAACGACGGCCCGAGTATAACGCCGGCGATCATTTCGCCGACCACCTGCGGCTGTCCCAGCAGCTTCTGCCCCAGCCAACCGACCACGCGGCAGGTCAGGATGATAATGCCAATCTGAAGGAAGAAGCGGATGCTGAAATCGGCAGCATTGTAGGTGCCGTTCGGCCCGTGCGGATTGAGCACGGTGGTAACGGTTTCGAGCGTGTGCGCCCAGATATCGGGCGTGACGGCGGTCATGATATGTGTGTTCCCCTGAACTGTGTGAGAGCCGCCGTCTTGCTTTTTCTTGGCGCGCAGTTGATTCCGAAAACCGCAGAACACTTTTCGGACTGCGCTAGTGCGCGGCGGTCCGCCACAGACAGGCATGGAAACAATGGATTGCGCAACAGGGTGAATGAACGAAAAAACGTTTTGAAATCACGGTTTTGAATTCTGTTGCCAAACCACCACATTGTAGTAACGTCACTACATGACAGCGCGGTCAATTGTAGGAACGTAGTCTCAAAATGAGCACATTCTCCAGCCGGGAATTCAATCAGGATGTGGGTGGCGCCAAGCGTGCGGCCCTGTCCGAACCGGTCTTCATCACCGACCGCGGCAAGCCGACTCACGTGCTGATGAGCTTCGACGCCTATCGCGCGATGTCGGGTCAGACCGAGACGCTCGTGGACCTTCTGGCCCTGACCGAAGGGGTGAGCATCGATCTCGACGCCGCCCGCGCCGGCGACGGCTGGGACCGTCAGGGGGGCGCGTAGATGTACCTGCTTGACACCCCCATCGTCATGGAGTTGCGCAAGGCCAAGGCCGGCGATACCGATCCCGGCCTGATCCGCTGGGCGTCCGGTGTGGGGCGTCAGCACCTGTTCCTGTCGGTATTGAGCCTGCTGGAACTGGAAACCAGCGTCGCGGCGGCGGAACGGCGCGAGCCCGAAAGCGGCCGCCTGCTGCGGCAATGGCTGGACGAACAGGTGCCGCGCGCCTTTGAGAACCACATCCTGCCGATCGACGCGGCGGTGGCCAAACGGCGCGCCACCCTGACGCTGAACGATTCGCGCGATGCCCTGATGGCGGCCACGGCGGCGGTGCATGGCCTGATGCTGGTGACACCCACCCCCGCCGCGTTCCGGGCCGGAAAGGTTAAGACCTTCAATCCGTTCGGCTATGCGCCGGAAGAGACCGACACCACCGCCGACTGGCGCGAAGCCGCCCGCTCCGGACCTCAGTGGTTCCGCAATCTGTTCGTCAGGTTCTAGCGCCAGCGGCCTTGTGGAACAGCCAGGCCGACAGCAGCCATACGGCGGCAAACCCGCCGTTCAGCACGAATGTGTTGTAGCCGATGACAAAGGCGGCCACGGCTACCACCATCTGGGCGACAGCCACGGCGATCATCACGCGCGCCAACCCATGCGGCCGGAAATTGACCACGAAAGCCCCGATCAGGCCGACGGCAAAGACCACCGCATACATCTGGTTGGCGGGATTGTCCTCGCTGCCGATGATGCCGACGGCCAGATTGACCCACACCAGCAGGAACGCCCCCAACAGCGCAATCCCCGCCGCCGCCCGGCACGCCAGATTACCCGACACCCGCGTCACCAAATCGAACGCCCCCGCCGCGACGGTCAGCATGACGCCAAACACGGTGAAATCGAAGGCCGTCCATCGCACTTCGGAGATGACCTGCATGGCGATGAGCGGCGCGAGCCACAACAACAGCGCCGCGCTCCACACGGCTATGCGCCAGCCCCCGCCCGGCGGGGTAGCATCGGTTTTCGTATTCCCAGTCATGACCTTATCTCCTCAGATGTCACGCCCCAGCGTGGACCGGACACAACCTGAGCGGCATGAGGAAATTCTGAGCATGTGCTGAAAAGCGCTTTAAAACGCCGGTCTAAAACGCCGGAATAACCGCGCCATTATAGGTCTTGGCGATAAAGTCCTTCACCGTCTGTGAGGTCAGGGCTTCGGCCACCGCTTTGATGCGCGGGTCGTCCGTCTTGTCCTCACGTACCACCAGATAGTTGATGTACGGGCTGTCGGCGCCTTCGATGATCAGGGCGTCCTTCTTTGGATCGAGCTTGGCGTCCAGCGCGTAGTTGGTGTTGATCAGGGCCAGATCAACCTCTGGCAAGACGCGCGGCAGGGACGGCGATTCCAGTTCCTTGAACACGAAGCCCTTGGGGTTGTCGCCGATGTCTTTCAGCGTCGCATTGATATTCGTCGGGTCTTTCAGCGTGATCAGGCTGTTCTTGTGCAGCAGAATCAACGCGCGGCCGGTGTTCGAGGCGTCGTTCGGCACGGCGATGACCGCGCCCTGCGGCAGGTCCGCAACGGTCCGGTGCTTGCGCGAATAGCCGCCGAAGGGTTCGACGTGGACGCCGACCACAGTCACCAGCTTCGTGCCGCGCTCTTTGTTGAACGAGTCGAGATAGGGCAGGGTCTGGAAATAGTTGGCGTCGATCAGGCCCTGATCGACCTGCAGGTTCGGCTGGACATAGTCGTTGAAGACCTTGACGTCGAGCGTGATGCCCTTGGCCGCCAGATCGGGCGTGACAACCTTGAGGATCTCGGCGTGCGGCACGGCGGTCGCGGCGACGCTGAGGACATTCCCCTTAGGCGCAGTCTTGCCACAAGCCGCGAGCGTCGTGGCGGCGAAACCGGACAGGAGGATATGACGACGAGAAAACATGCGGAGGTTCCTTATTTCTTCGAGACACGCGCCACCAGCGCATCGCCCAACATTTGCAGCCCCTGAACCAGGGCGATGATAAGCACGACCGTGACCACCATGACATCGGTCTGGAAACGCTGATAGCCATAACGCACGGCAAGGTCGCCCAAGCCTCCGGCCCCGACCACGCCGGCCATGGCCGTGTAGGAAACCAGCGCGATGGCCGTCACGGTCGCGGCGGCGATCAGGCCCGGCAGGGCTTCGGGCAGCAGGGTGCCCAGAACGATCTGGCGCTTCGACGCCCCCAGCGCCTGCGTCGCCTCGATAACCGAGCGGTCGACTTCGCGCAGGGCGTTCTCGACCAGCCGTGCGAGGAAGGGCGCGGCCCCCAGCACCAGCGGCGGGATGGCCCCCTTGACGCCCAGCGAGGTGCCGACCAGCACCAAAGTCACCGGGATCAGCAGGATGAACAGGATAACGAACGGGATCGACCGCAGCACATTGACCACGAAACTCAGCACCCCATAGAGGACGGCATTGGGCGCCAAACCCTGACGGCTGGTCACCGACAGCCACACACCCAGCGGCAAACCGAGCGCGATGCTAAGGGCCAATGACGCCACGACCATGCCGAGCGTCTCGCCGCTGGCGCGCAAAATCTCCGAAGCGTCGATATTGACGAAGAACTCGGCTAAATTCATTGCGCGGACTCCGTAACGGTGACGCCCCGCGCCCGCAGGCGGTTGAGCGCCTCGGTGCGGTCAGCACCCGACATGTCGACGATCATATGGCCGTAAGGGCCGGATTTCAGGCTCGACACCTGCCCCGACAGGACGCTGAAACGCGCCTCAAGCCCCTGCACGGAGGCGGACAGGGCGTCGGAATAGACGACCTCACCGAAATAGGTCAGGGTCACGGCGCTTTTGCCCACGCCTTCGGGTGGCGGCGGCAGGATGTGTTTCGACAGGGCGCGCCCGGCGGCGCTGACCGGCGCGAACAGCACCTGTTCGACGGCGCCGGCTTCGGCCAATTGCCCGTGGTCGAGAACGGCCACGCGATCACAGACCTGACGCACCACGTCCATCTCGTGGGTCACCAGCACGATGGTCAGGCCCAGTTCGCTATTAAGCTCGCCGAGTAAGGCCAGAATTCCTTGCGTCGCCTCCGGATCGAGCGCCGAGGTCGCCTCGTCGCATAAGAGAATGTCCGGGGCATTGGCCAGGGCGCGGGCGATGGCTACGCGCTGCTTCTGGCCGCCGGAAAGCTGGGCCGGATATTTCTGCGCGTGCGCGCTCAAACCCACGCGATCGAGCAGGTCCAGCGCCCGCTGACGGCGTGTCTCCGCCGTACCGGTCCCGGCCAGTTCCAGCGCATAGGCGACATTCTGCAGCGCCGTCTTGCTCGACAACAGGCCGAAAGCTTGAAAGATCATGCCCATCTTGTGTCGCAGGGCCGACAGCGCGCGAGCGTCGAGCCCGGCCAGATCGACGCCGTTGACGACCACGCGGCCTTCGCTCGGCGTCTCCAGTCGATTGAGCAGACGGATCAGGGTCGATTTGCCCGACCCCGACGGGCCGATAATGCCAAAGACCTCACCGCGTGCGATGTCGAGATCGACGCCGTCCAGCGCCGCCTGCACTCCGCCTTTCGACGTGAAGCGTTTGGTCACCCCGCGCAGGGCGATCACTGCATCCGATTTATGCGCATCTGAAACCATCACGCGGTCTTAAAGCGGCGGCTTCGACCTGTGAAGCGTGTTTTTCTGCGTGAACGGGTGACGACTTCTAAACTGGCGACGCCGCACCTGCGGAGCACGTCTCAAAATTATGATCACTTTTGACGTAATTTGCATATTTCAAATGTGAAAATTTCAAGGCGCGTCATTTTTGTACTTATGTGTCAATATAAACAAAAAATTACCTTAAGCAAATGAAGTATAAATGAATTACTGGTAAAATAGCATAACGTTTATATGTATTAAAAAAACGAATCACAGGAATTATTACAGCTTAACTACCGTTAACCGCTCAAATCTCAACGTCAAAACCGGCCATATTTTGACACATTGTGTTGTATTTTTGCCTATGAAACGCCGATATTTGACGAAAACATAAAAATATCGGCGCTATTTAACCGCAAGCTCTTGACTGATTGTTTCTGATCGTAAATGTTCGCGGCGCTGATAAATTGATCATCGCGCCACGTGACAACGGTCCCGGGCACGCGATGAGGGAGACGCCCACTCCGGAGCCGCCGTGTTTTTGGCTCCTTTTCACCGCCACTCCGGGACGTTTACGGATCGCCGCGCCCTGCGCTGCGTCCATGTCGTCGCAGGAAGGCGGGCGGGCGTCTGCTGTATCGATTTGTCCGCCGGTGTCAGAAATCCGCCGTCCTCCTCCCCGGACGACAAAGCGGAGCCACCGTCCCGCCAAATGCTCAGGAGCCCAAAGGCATGATTCTTCGTCCGTCCACCCGCTTCTTTTCTTCGCGTCTGAAGTCCGCTACCGCGCTGACCGCCGTCGCCCTGCTCGGCGTGTCCGGCGCCGCCTTCGCGCAGGAAGCAGCGCCCGCCGCCGCGCCCGCCGCTGAAGAGATCGAAACCGTTGTCGTCACCGGCACCCGCGCTTCGCTGGCCTCGGCTATCAGCCGCAAGAAGCGCGCCGGCACGGTATCGGACTCCATCGTCGCTGAAGACATCGGCCAGTTCCCGGACAAGAATGTCGGCGAAGCGCTGGGGCGCGTCACCGGCGTGCAGTTGTCACGCGACATGGGCGAAGGCAGCCAGGTCTCCATCCGCGGCGTCGAGCCCGATCTCAACCGCGTTGAGATCAACGGCATGAGCGTGCTGTCGACCGCCGGCAATCTCAACGTCTACGGGGGCGGCGGCCGCAGCCCCGACTTCCGCGAACTGCCGTCGGAAATCGTCAAGTCGATCGACGTGTTCAAGGGCTTCACCGCCGATATGACCGAAGGGGGCATCGGCGGCACGGTCTCCGTCACCACCAACCGCCCGCTCGACTTCCGCAAGCCGACCTTCTCGATCACCGCCTCGTACCAGAACCTCGACACGCTCGACGGCTGGACGCCGCGCGCCAACCTGTTCGGCACAACGAAGTTCCTCGACGGTCGCCTGGGCGTCATGGCCAATGTCACCTATGACCGCGTCAACACGCGCGGCGATTATTACGACGACCATTCGTGGGCGCGCCTGGCCGACTTCGACAACTCGGCCGAAAAAACCTCGAAATACTACAATGCGACCTATGGTCAGTCCGTCAGCGACGCCATTTCCGGCGTTCAGAACAAGGCCGCCTGCGCCACCCTGACCACCCCGGACGCCAGCAAGCTGACCACCGCACAGGCCCGCACCGCCTGTGAAACCCAGTGGTACGATTATAACGCCCGCGTGCCCCGTTACCGCGTGTGGACCCGCGACGACGAACGCGTCTCGGCCGAGCTGCAACTGCAATATAAGATCAGCGACCGCATGGACGCCTGGATCGGCTATCAGCACAACCGTCGTTCGCAGACGCTGAACGACATCAATTACGGCACCGATTTCACAGCGCTTAACCGCCTCAACTACGGCACGGCCTGCGGCGTGACCGTCGCCAATGCCGGCAGCGTCCCGGGCGTCGTCGTCGATGCGAACCACAACGTGGTCCAGTACACGGTCGGCGACTGTCTTGCCACGGCCGGCCGCGGCGGCAACAATGCCTTCAGCGTCTCGTCGCGCGACTTCTCTTACAGCGCCACGTCGAAATACCTGCAATACGGCTTCAACTATCGCGGCGACCGCCTGCGTGTGGAATTCGCCGGCTCGAACGCCGAGACCGAGACGCTCAGCCAGACCAATAATGTCAGCGTATCGTTCAACACGCCGGGCATGGTCGTCTCGATCGACCCGAACACTTCGGCGCCCAAGTTCACCTTCGCCAAAGGTTTCAGCCCGGCGGACGCTTCGGCCGTCAACCAGTGGCAGATCCAGTACCGCCCATCGCAGTCGGCCAACTCCGAAGACCAGTACAAGCTGGACTTCACCTATGACACCGGCTGGAACCTGCTCAAGGGCGTGAAGTTCGGCGGCCGCTTCACCGACGCCACGACCTCGGGCTACGGCTACGGCGGCTTTATCGTCAACGCAGGCTCCAGCCTCGCCAGCGAAACCGACAACATTGTCATCTACGCCAACTCGGTGAATTCGACGGCGACCGTCAACAATTCGGCGACAATCGACCAGAGCAACCCGATCAGCGCCAGCTTCCCGTACCGCACCGATTACTGGAACTCGACCGAAACCTGGTCGCGCGCCTTCTCAAACCAGGTCTTCGCCAGCGCCATGACCCCGCTGCCGAGCAACTTCTACTACGGCGGCACCGGCGGCCTGCCTGCGGACTGGCTGTACCCGACCTTCAACGGCGTGGCGCAGAACCTGGACACCTCGCACTTCAACCTGAACAATCTGTATTCCACTGTCGGCAATGACGGGAAGACGTACGACCAGATCCCGTACATCATTCAGGAAAAGACCGACGCCCAGTATGTCCGCTTCGACTACGGCTTCCCGGCCTTCGGTCTGGAGTTCGACGGTAACTTCGGCGTGCGCCGCGTCCATACCGAGACCACTTCGACCGGTCAGAACACCCGTCGCGAAACCCGCTATACGGATGCGACGCAGACCGCGACGACCACCGCTATCGTGTCGAACACCCAGACGTCGATGAGCAAGGATTACACGGTGTGGCTGCCCAGCTTCAACATCAACACCTGGATCATCCCGTCGGAGCTGAACGTCCGCGCCGGCTTCGCCAAGCTGATGGCCCGCCCGCTGGTCACCTATCTGCAGCCCAGCATCGACTGCACCATCAACTACGCCAATGACGGCACTTCGGAAGACGGTCCGGACAGCTGCAACGCCGGCAATCCCGGCCTGAAGCCCTACCGCGCCGATCAGTACGACGTCTCGTTCGAATGGTATCCGAACCGCGACACCCAGATTTCGACCGGCTTCTTCTACAAGAATATCCGTTCGTTCTATGTCCCGACCCGCACCAATATCGGCCAGCAGGACGTCTTCGGCGACGGCACGCTCTACTACTACAACACCTATGTGAACGCCGCCGGCGCCAAGATTTCGGGCGTCGAAATCACGGCAAAAACCGCCTTCACCTTCCTCCCGGGCGTGTGGTCGGGCTTCGGCGTCGACGCCAACTACACCTATCAGAAGGCTGAGGACGTCGGCATCTACAGCCAGCTCGACGGCTCCGAACTGCCCTATCCGGGCCTGTCCTCGGACAGCTACAACGTCACCTTGTGGTACGACAAGGGCCCGATCAACGCGCGTCTGGCCTATAATTACCGTTCGAAGTACCTCGTGACGGCCTCGGATAGCCAGCAGAACCCGAACTTCAAGGAGCCGACCGGCTATCTGGACGGCAAGGTCACCTGGAAGCCGGACTTCGCCAAGGGCCTCTCCTTCTTCGTCGAAGGTAAGAACCTGACCGAAGAAGACGAGACCGTCACCGTGGCCGACATCCGCCTGATCAATACCGGCTATTCCGGCCGACGGGTTTTCTTCGGCTTCACGTACAAGAATTAGGGGCGACACACCCCTGCAATTCCTCCCTGAAACTGACAACGCCGCCTGTACAAACAGGCGGCGTTTTTTTGCGCCCGCTTTGAGACGCGCGAATTAACTCGGCTTGCGGGGTTTTTATACGGCCCCGCCACCGCGGCATTTCCGCCTTATCGTACGCATGACACTTTGCTTCTCAGTACACGGGCCATTCACGGCTCATAATATCGAGGAGCACGACCATGAACGAGAATTCCGTAGGCTGGCTGACCGCCCTGATCGTCGGCGCTATCGCCGGGTGGATCGCCGAACAACTGATGAAGTCCGAACAGGGCCTGTTTATGAACATCCTGCTGGGCGTGATCGGCGCGGCCGTGGCCAGCGCGCTCCTGTCTATCCTCGGCATCTCGTTCGGCGGGGTGATCGGCTATCTGATCGCCGGTGTTATCGGCGCCTGTCTGCTCATCGCCGTCAGCCGCATGTTCCGCGGTCGAAGGGCGTAACCCCTCCCCACACAAAGAAAAAGCCCGGCCAATACGCCGGGCTTTTTTATGCCTTGAGGAAACGCTGAGCCAGCGCCTTGCGTCGGGCCTCGCCCGCTGCCCGGGCCTTTTCGACCTCCACCAGCTCGGTCGTGGCCAACAGGTGCTCGATCACCCGGTCCATATGTTCGCGCATGGCCTGACGCGCAGCTTCGGGCGAGCGCTTCTCAAGCGCATCGAGAATCTGGCTGTGTTCGGCGACGCGCGCATTCATACCCAGATTGGCCGTTCGCGCCAGAATGTTGCGCGCCAGCGGCGACCGATAACGCCAGTCCCACAGATTTTCGACCGATGACACGATAGCCCCATTGCCGGTGACCTGCGCGATCAGCATGTGGAACTCACGATCGGCGCGCTCGGAAATGGCCGGTGATGGGTCTTCCATCAGCCGCACCAGCGACTTCAGTTCGTCCAGTTGCTCGTCGGTGACCAGGCTGGCGGCCAGGGCGGCGACCTCGCTTTCGAACAGGCGACGCGCCTCGATCAGTTCGAACGCGCCTATTTCCGAATCGGACATGGGCAGGGGATCGGGCGATACGGCCTTGACCACGATGCCGTGGCCCTGACGCGCCTCGATATAGCCGAGGATTTCCAGCGCGATCATCGCTTCGCGCAAGGTCGGGCGGCTGACCTTGAACTCTACCGCCAGCTCACGCTCGGTCGGCAGGCGGTCGCCCGCCTTATAGGCGCCGGAGCGGATTTCCTCGGCGATGGCGTCAGCGATGCGTCTATAACGTTTACGATTGTCAGACATGGGACCAATTTCTGATTTTACCGGGGACTATGCCCGATACGCGATCAATTTCAATGGAAAAGCCCAAACTGTGCCGCTTAACCCTCCATGCCCGCCGCTAAGAGATCTAAAATTGGACTGACCAATATGTCGACCGCTCCTCATGAACCCGTATACACACTTGTTTCAGGTCTGATTTAACGCATAAACATCGCACAAAATGGCAATTTATCAGATAATAAGCTTATTTATCAAACAAATGCCCTTCCCTCTCATTTTCGTTTCTTTTCGTATCCAATCTTAGAGTTACGAATTTTTCTTGTTTAATTTCAATTTGATACAGAGACGTTCAATCGCCGTAGTTAACAATGGCGTAAAAAATGTCACAGTGACACCAATATTGGCCTGACCTAATTGACAGAGTTAAGCGGACCAATATATCTATGTGAGCGTTACCATAAGGCGGACGAGGCCAGGCCTCGCAGAACAAAACCGCCGGAGACCTACAGGAGGAGCCCCAATGACACGCCGTAACACGCGCATTTTGCGCGCGACCAGACTTGCCCTTATGTCCGCCACCATCCTCGCCGGTTCCGGCCTTGACATGGCGTACGCCCAAACCAACACCACCGCCGCCGCCACTGACGACGTTACCGATGTCGTCATCACCGGTTACCGCAAAAGCCTTCAGGACGCCACGCGCGCCAAGCGCAACTCGGTCAACTTCTCGGACTCGATCTTCGCGCAGGACATCGGCAAGTTCCCCGATCTGAACCTCGCCGAATCGCTGCAGCGCGTGCCAGGCGTGCAGATTTCGCGCAATGGCTATACCGGCGAAGGCACCCAGGTGAATGTGCGCGGTCTGGGCCCCAGCTTCACCAAGATCGTCCTGAACAATGCCGGCGTGGCCGTGGCGTCCGACGGCGGCATCGACGGAGGCGCGTCCAACCGCGAAGTCGATCTCGACCTGTTCCCGTCGGAACTGTTCACCCGTCTGACCGTCTCCAAGACCCCGACCGCCAGTCAGCTCGAAGGCGGCATGTCGCTGGTCAACATGCAGAACGCCCGCCCCTTCGACAACAAAGGTCAGCACCTGACCGTATCGGCCTCGGCCTCCTATGGTGAGGCTTCGGGCGATTTCTCGCCGCGCGGCGCCGTCACCTTCTCCAAGACCTGGGACAAGTGGGGCATACTCGTCGGGCTGGCCGGTTCGCGTCAGCGCACCCGCTCGGACGGGTTCGATTCGGTCGGCTGGAGCAATGCCAACCTTGCCTGCCCGACCGGCAGCACGGGATGCGACAACTCTCAGGGCAACAATTTCAGCTTCGCGACCGTCGTGCCCGCCAATGCCGGCAACGGCCTGACGCCCGGCGCGACGCTCGATATGAATGCTCTTCTGGCGCTGAACCCCGGCCTGACCGCCAATCAGTTGACCAACGCCATGCTTCCGCGTCTGGGCCGCCTCAACTATGTCGACGGCCATCGCGACCGCGTCACCCTGATCACCGCCGTCGAATACCGTCCCAGCGACGACCTGCGCTTTGCGCTCGACATCATGGCCGCCTCCGCCAAAGGCGAGTATGACCGTTCCAGCTTCAACTGGTTCGTGCGCAACTCTTCGACCGCCGCCACAGGCGGCATGGTGCCGATCAATCTTAAGGTCGACAGCAACAATGTCGTCACCTCAGGCACCTTCGCCAACTCGGCCATGTTCGTTGAAGCCCGCACCTTCGACGAAGACCTCGACTTTGTGAACGTCAACCCCAGCCTGAGCTGGCAGATCTCGCCGAAACTGCGCCTCGACGCCTCGGCCAACTACACCCACTCGGTCTTCTTCCGCGAAGCCCCCAGCTTCCTGTTCAATACGCCGTTCAATTCGGGCCTGACCATCCAGTACACCAATGATGGCATCATCCCGACGATCAAGCCGAACAAGAACATCGCCGATCCGAACCTTGGCTGGACCTGGAACCGCGTCAACATCCAGAACGTCAAGCGCGCCACCTACACGGCCGGGGCGCACGCCGACATGACCTATGATTTCGAAGACGGGTCGTCGCTGAAGTTCGGCGCCGCCTACGACGAGGCCGACCGCAAGATCACAGCCTACGATAACTCGACCGCCTATCAGACCTACGTCTTCTCCGTCATCCCGCAAAGCGCCATCGCCGGCTATCTGGGCGTCGGCCCGGCCTCGGACTTCACCCACATTCTCGACGGCACGCCGGGCTTCACACAGCATATCCTGCCCAACCTGGACAAGCTGAAGGCCGACACCAACTACGCCGCCTTCAATGCGGGCGCTCCGGTGGTAAACACCTCGGCCCTGAGCACGCCCACCGGCGCGATCAACGAGAAAAACAAGGGCGCCTATATCGAATACAACACGCAGATCCCGCTGGCCGGGCTGGTGTTCAAGCTCAATGCCGGCGTCCGCCGCGCCGTGACGGATCAGACCGTAACGGGTCCGGTGACGGTCAACGGCGTACGCCAGATCGTGACCGCCGAGACCAGCTACAGCGCCAACCTGCCGTCGCTTAACGTCACCACCATGGTCACCGAGAACCTGCAACTGCGCGCGGCGGCATCGAAGACCTTGACCCGCGCCAATCCGAACAACCTGCTGCCCGGCGTCACCTTCTCCGATCCGTCCGCCCAGACGGCCAGCGCGGGCAATCCGGAGCTTCAGCCCTACTATTCGGAAAACCTCGACTTCGGGGCCGAATACTATACGGGCGGCCTGGGTTACGTCAGCGTCGCGGTGTTCAAGAAGACCGTCAACGGCTACACGGTCGTGCAGCAGACGACGCGCAAGTTCACTGACCTCAACATCCCCTTCGACTCGCTGACCGCCCAGCAGCAACAGGCGATCAACGACCGCGGCGGCCCGGCCAATGCCGACGTCTTCGTCAACCAGCCGGTCAATGTCAACACCATCAACCTGACCGGCATCGAACTGGGCTGGGTGCAGCCGCTCGACTTCCTCGTCAAGGGCATGGGTTTCAGCGCCAACTACACGCATCTGGACGACGAAAAAGACGGCGCGGCCGCCCAGCTCTCGCCGCAGACCTTCAACGCCACCGGCTATTACGAAAACGATCTGTTCTCCCTGCGCGCCAGCTATGTCTGGTTCGACGAACGCATCGCCGCCGGCGCGCCGCAGAACGGCCTGATGCTGCCGCTCATCGCCACCGATCGCGGTCAGGTCGACCTGTCGGCTAGCTACAATACCGACTGGTTCGGCCAAAAGGGTCAGTTGACCTTCGAAGCCACCAATATCACCAACGAGCCGTTCCGCACCAATTTCGGTTACGAGAACGCGGCCTACAGCCACTTCAACCCCGGCGCCACTTACCACTTCGGCTGGCGCGGGAAGTTCTGACCTTTTCTCCCCGCTGGGCGGACGCGGCGCGAACCGGCGCGTCCGCCCTTTCTTTTTTCAGAATGCGATCCTTCGCGACCTGTCGCTTCAGGTTCAGGCATAGATCGAATAAGAGGGAGACAGGCATGACCCGCGCGATTCCGGCGACGCGACGTGCTTTGCTAACCGCGGCGGCGGCGGCCAGCCTTTTGTCCGCCAATCCCGGCGCGACCCAAACCCGCCCAGACACCCGCAACAGCGGCCGCAAAGGGTCGCGTGAGCGTCTGTCGCTCAATGACGACTGGCGCTTTACGCCGGGCGATCCGGAGGGCCTCAACGGCGCGCTCGATTACGACATCCGCCCGGAAATCAAGAAGAGCGAGGACGGTAAGGAAGCCGATGCCAAGCCCGTTGACGCCACCCGGGTCGACGCCACGCGTCCGGTGCTGAAGCCGTGGATTCTGCCCTCGGCCAATCCCTTCATCCGCGATCCGGCCAAACGCCACAGCCGCCCCGAAGGCCATCCGGGCGCGCAGGTAAGCTGGGTCAAATCCAGCTTCGACGATTCCGGCTGGGAGGCTGTCACCCTGCCGCACGACTGGGCCATCAAGGGCCCGTTTCTGCAGACCGGTCCCTATGGCGGCATGGGCCGTCTGAAGACCTGGGGGCCCGCCTGGTACCGCCGCGCGCTGGATATTTCCGCGTCTGACAAGGGCCGCTCGGTCTTTCTCGATATCGACGGGGCCATGTCCTATGCGACCGTGTGGTGCAATGAGCGCCTCGTCGGCGGCTGGCCCTATGGCTATAATTCCTTCCGCCTCGACCTGACGCCGCATCTGAATTACGGCGGCCAGAACCGCATCGTCATTCGCCTCGACAATCCGCAGGAGTCGGCGCGCTGGTATCCCGGCGCGGGCCTTTACCGCAATGTGTGGCTGGTCAAGACCGGAGCCGTGCACGTCGCTCACTGGGGCACGCAGGTCACCACGCCGCAGGTGTCGAAAGAGTCGGCGACGGTCGATATCGTCACCACCATCGACAATGACGGCGCGTCCGACGCCGACATCGCGCTCGTCACCCGCCTCTACGCGCTGGACGCCCAAGGCAGACAGACGGGCCGCGCCGTCGCCGAAAGCGCGCGCCAGACCCTGCGCGTGCCGGCCAAAGCCAGCGCCGCGCTGAAAGCCTCGGCCACCGTCGCCAATCCGCGCCTGTGGGGCCCGGCCCCGACCCAGACGCCCAATCGCTACGTCGCCGTGACCACCCTTATTCAGGGCAGCCGCGAGATCGACCGCTACGAGACGCCCTTCGGTATCCGCACCCTGCGTTTCGATGCGGACAAGGGCCTGTTCGTCAACGACCAGTTCGTCCCCATTCAGGGCGTCAATAATCACCACGACCTCGGCGCGCTGGGGGCGGCCTTCAACGTCCGCGCCGCCGAGCGTCAACTGGAAATGCTGCTGGAGATGGGCTGCAACGCCCTGCGCATGAGCCACAACCCACCGGCGCCCGAACTGCTGGACCTGTGCGACCGCATGGGCATCCTCGTCATGGACGAGGTGTTCGACGCCTGGGAAAAGCGCAAGACACCGCACGACTTCCACCTGATCTTCCCCGACTGGCAGGAGGCCGATCTGCGCGCGATGCTGAGGCGCGACCGCAATCACCCCTCCATCGTCATGTGGAGCGTCGGCAACGAGGTCGGCGAGCAGTATTCGGGTGAGGCCGGCGCGCTGATCGCCCGGCGGCTGGTGACCATCGTGCGCGAGGATGACCCGACGCGCCCGACGACCAATGCCATGAACTGGGCGCAGGCCGACATGCCCCTGCCCGCCGAGGTCGATGTCATCAGTCTCAACTATCAGGGCGCCGGCATCCGCAGCCTGCCGAGCAAGTTCCCGGCCTTCCGCGCCAAATTCCCTAACAAGGTCATCCTGCACAGCGAAAGCGCTGCCGCCCTGTCGAGCCGGGGGGAATATCAGTTCCCCGTACCCGGCAACAACAGCGGCCCCGTCCGCCCCGGCGTCGGCGGCGACCCCAAGACCAAACAGGTCAGCGCCTACGAGCTGTTCGCCGCCGATTTTGGTTCGTCCGCCGACCGCAACTGGGCGGCGCAGGACCAGAACCCCTATGTGGCCGGTGAATTTGTGTGGACCGGGTGGGACTATCTGGGCGAACCGACCCCTTATTACGACGCGCGCAGCTCCTATTTCGGCATTATCGACCTTGCCGGGTTCAAAAAGGACCGTTTCTGGCTCTATCAGTCGCGCTGGCGGCCGGAACTCCCCGTGGCGCACCTGCTGCCGCACTGGAACTGGGCGGGCCGCGAAGGCGAGGTCACGCCGGTGCACCTGTTCACCTCCGGCGACGAGGCCGAGCTGTTCATCAACGGCAAGTCGCAGGGACGTCTCAAAAAGCGTCAGTACGAGTACCGCCTGCGCTGGGACTATGTGACCTATGAACCCGGCGAAATCAGCGCCGTGGTTTATAAGGGCGGCCAGGAATGGGCGCGGACCCGCCGCCGCACGACGGGCAAGGCTGTCGCGCTCAAGCTGGAGGCCGACCGCAGCGTCATCGACGCCGACGGCAAGGATCTGAGTTTCGTCACCCTGCGCATCGTCGATGACATGGGCGAAACCGTGCCCTTCGCCAAGGAGGCGGTGACCTTCACCCTGGAGGGGCCGGGCGAGATCGTCGCCACCGACAACGGCGACCCGACCGACTTCACCGCCTTCCCGTCGAAACGCCGCCAGGCCTTCAACGGTCTGGCTCTGGCCATCGTCCGCGCCCATCCGGGGCAGAAGGGCCGCCTGACCCTGCGCGCGCAGGCAACAGCGCTGAAGGGGACGGAAATCGTCATCGCCACCGGCTAAGGTCTTACCAATTCAGTTGCGTTTTTTCGCGTGTGCATGTCATGATCCGAACCCGCAAATCGTCTTATACGACAAATGAATATGACGGTTATCCGCACTTTGCGCTTGCCATGGGCGCGATTGGACGGCAAAAGCGAGATAGGTCATACCAATTAAGGCGTCAATTCCATGAAAATCGTATCGGCGAAGGTCATCGTCACGTGCCCCGGGCGCAATTTCGTAACGCTCAAGATCATGACGGACCAAGGCGTCTACGGCATCGGCGACGCGACGCTGAACGGTCGCGAGTTGTCGGTCGTCGCTTATCTGGAAGAGCACGTCATCCCCTGCCTGATCGGCCGCGACCCGCAGCAGATCGAGGACATCTGGCAATATCTCTATCGCGGGGCCTACTGGCGTCGCGGTCCGGTGACCATGTCGGCCATCGCCGCCGTCGATACCGCCCTGTGGGACATCAAGGGCAAGATCGCGGGCCTGCCGGTCTATCAGCTTCTGGGCGGCCGCTCGCGCACCGGCGTCATGGTTTATGGCCACGCCAACGGCACCAGCATCGAGGACACCATCGAAGTCGCGCAAAGCTACAAGGCGATGGGCTATAAGGCCATCCGCCTGCAGTGCGGCGTGCCGGGCCTCGCCTCGACCTACGGCGTGTCGAAGGACAAGATGTTCTACGAACCCGCCGATGCCGATCTTCCGACCGAGAACGTCTGGTCGACCGAAGCCTATATGCGCGTGGTCCCCAAGCTGTTCGCCGCCGCGCGTGAGGCGCTGGGTGACGAAGTCCACCTGCTTCACGACGTCCACCACCGCCTGACGCCGATCGAGGCCGGGCGTCTGGGCCGTGACCTTGAGCCCTATCGTCCGTTCTGGATGGAGGATTCGGTCGTTGCGGAAAATCAGGACAATTTCAGGCTGATCCGTCAACACACCACGACCCCGCTGGCCGTCGGGGAAATCTTCTCGTCGATCTGGGACTGCAAGGACCTGATCCAGAACCAGTTGATCGACTATATCCGCGCCACGGTCGTCCACGCCGGCGGCCTCTCGCACCTGAAGAAGATCGCCTCGTTCGCCGAGTTGTACAATGTCCGCACGGGCTGCCACGGGGCAACCGACCTGTCGCCGGTGTGCATGGCGGCGGCCCTGCACTTCGACGTCTCGATCCCCAACTTCGGCATCCAGGAATATATGCGCCATACGCCGGAAACCGACGCGGTCTTCCCGCACGGCTACCACTTCGAAAAAGGCGACCTGATGGTTTCCGAGGCACCGGGGCTCGGTGTCGATATCGATGAGGAACTGGCGGCGAAATATCCCTACAAGCGCGCCTACCTGCCGGTGAACCGCCTGCAGGACGGCACGCTGTTTAACTGGTAAAAAGATCATACCTCCCCGGCTTGCCGGGGAGGGGGACCGCACGACGCGCGCAGCGCTAGATGTGGTGGTGGGGGCCTTCCGCGCCTGCTAAAATGCATAATCCTTCCGGTAGAGAAGGACGGCATCAACGATATCAGGAGGAACCCATGCGGCTTCGGCTCGTCCATGCGCTCTGTGCGCTCATCTGCCTGTTCGCCGCGCCGGCCTTTGCCGAGGACGGCTACGACCTGTGGCTGCGCTATAAGCCGGTCGCCAGCGCCGACGCCGTCCCCCGCGCCGTTGTCACGCAAAGCGACTCTCCGACTGTTCGCGCGGCCGTTTCCGAGTTGCAAAAAGGGCTTTCCGACCTGTCCGGACAGACCGTTTCCTTAGCTGGAAATGTTAGCGCTCCCTCGGTCGTCCTGACGCGCAACGCCGCCCCCGACGCAGCCCTTGGCAACGAAGGCTTCGCCATCCGCAAGGGCACGGAAAACGGCCAGCCCGTGACCCGCATCAGCGCCAACAGCGACATCGGCCTGCTCTACGGCGCATTCGCCTACCTTCGACAAATCCAGACCGGCAGTATCACCGACACCACCGACGCGCCCAAGGTCAAGCTGCGCCTGCTCAACCACTGGGACAATCTCGACGGTACGGTCGAGCGCGGCTATGCGGGCTGGTCCCTGTGGGACTGGTGGCGGCTGCCGGACCTGAAGGACCCGCGCTATGTCGATTACGCCCGCGCAAATGCCTCGATCGGCATCAACGGCACGGTGCTCAACAATGTCAACGCCAAGGCCGCCTCGCTGACCGCGCCCTATCTCGACAAGGCGGCGGCGCTGGCCGACACCTTCCGCCCCTACGGCATCCGCGTCTACCTGTCGGCGCGCTTTTCGGCCCCTATCGAATTGGGCGGCCTGACCACCGCCGATCCGCTCGATCCGCAGGTGCGCGCCTGGTGGAAGGCCAAGGCCGACGAAATCTACACCAAGATCCCCGACTTCGGCGGTTTCCTCGTCAAGGCCAATTCCGAAGGCCAGCCCGGCCCGCAGGACTATGGCCGCACGCAGGAGGACGGCGCCAATATGCTGGCCGAAGCGCTGGGTGACCGGGGCGTCGTCATGTGGCGCGCCTTCGTCTACAAGGCCGAGGTCGCCGACGACCGCCACAAGCAGGCCTGGAACGAGTTCAAGCCTCATGATGGAAAATTCGCGCCCAATGTGCTGGTGCAGGTGAAGAACGGCGCCATCGACTTCCAGCCGCGTGAGCCCTTCCATCCCCTGTTCGGGGCTATGCCGAAGACGCCGCTGATGATGGAGTTCCAGATCACCAAGGAGTATCTGGGCTTCGCCACCCACCTCGCCTATCTGGGTCAGTATTTTGAAGAAGCGCTGGACGCCGACACCTTCCAGAACGGGCAGAAGGGCTGGACCGTCGCGCGGGTGGTCGAGGGTGAGAATCACAAATTAAGTGGGATAGCGGGCGTGGCCAATATCGGCACCGACCGCAACTGGTCGGGTTCGGACTTCGATCAGGCCAACTGGTACGCCTTCGGGCGGCTGGCGTGGAACCCGCAAGGCTCCGCCGGCGACATCGCGGCCGAATGGGCGAAGATGACCTTCACCACCGACGCGCGCTTCGTGAAGCCCGTAGTCGATATGATGATGACCTCACGCGAGACGGTGGCCGACTATATGACGCCGCTGGGCCTGCATCACCTGATGGATACCGGCCACCACTACGGTCCCGGCCCCTGGGTCGATAATCTGGAGCGGCCCGACTGGAACCCGGTCTATTACCACAAGGCCGACACCAACGGCATCGGGTTCGACCGCACCAGGACCGGCTCCAATGCGCTTTCGCAATACGATCCCAAAGCGCAGGCCGCCTGGGCCGATCCCCGGAAAATGGATGAGCGCTACCTTTTGTGGTTTCACCATCTGTCCTGGGACTACAAGACGAAGTCGGGTCGCCCGCTGTGGGACGAACTGATGCTCACCTACGACAAAGGGGCGAAGGACGCCGCCGCCCTGCAGCAGACCTGGGCGGCTATGAAGCCCTATGTCGACGCCGAGCGCTATCAGGCCATCGCCAGCACACTGGGGATTCAGGCGCGCGAGGCAAAGTGGTGGCGCGACGCCTCGGTGGCCTACTTCCAGTCGAAATCGGGGCGCCCCCTGCCGGCCGGCGTCGCCGCACCTGAGAAGACGCTGGAATACTATAAGTCGCTGAAATTCCCGTACGCCCCCGGTCACCACTGATGGGCCATCACTGACGATAGCTGCGCGCCGCCTCCGGAACGCCGACCTCGAACGGCGTGACCTCGAAGCCGAAGCGGCGGGTCAGCTTGCCGCCGTCGATATGGTAAGGCCGGTCGAACAGAAAGCGCATGTCGTGCAGTTCGCGCATGAACGGCGTCACCAGCCCCAGCACGGGAAAGAGGCCGGGTGGAACGGCCTGTATCTTCGGCTTTTGCCCCAGTGTCCGCGCCCCGATGGTAATGAGGTCGCGCAGGGTCCGTGTCGGCGCGCTGGGCATATGCCAGACCTGACCGTACTCGGCCTCCGGCAGATCCAGCAACCGTTCCATGGCGCGCGCCACATCGGGTATGTAGGCGAAATCGTGCGGCATGTCGGGCGGGGCGACAATCTGCGCGGGCTTGCCCTGCGCCAGACGCCCGAAGACCAGATCGCCCAAGTGGCTGTTGCTGACGCCGGGGCCGTAGAAATCCGGCACGCGCAGGGCGCTCATCAGCACCTCGCCTTTGGCCACCGCCGTTTGCCACTGCTCGGAGATAGCGCGGCGCACGGCGGGCTTGCCGCCCCAACGCGCATAGGGCGTGGTCTCTGAAATCGGCCCGTTCTGCGGCCCGTACATGTACAGGTTGTCGAAGAAAAGGGTCTTTGCCCCGGTCGCCCGTGCGGCCGCCAGCAGATGGGTCATGGCGATGGGCCAGCTTTGCCGCCACACGCGGGTTGAATAGGGAAATCCGACGGTGACGACGATATGGCTTGCGCCGCGCGACACGGCCTGCACGGCGGCGGCGTCCCGCACATCCGTGGCCACGAAGTCCACGCCGGGCGGCAGGTCTTTCGGGCGTGAGCGCTGGGTGACAATGGGCTGGCGACCGGCGGCGATCAGGCGTTCGGTGAGGCTGCGGCCACCGGGGCCGTAACCGAAGATGACGATTTTTTCGGACATGAAAGAGGTTCCTTGTAACTGTCCGAAAGGATAAGGCCGATTGCGCTATATCAAAAATGCATTATTTATATAAACACTATGCAAAAAATGAATTTATCCGCTGTTGATCTTGACCTGCTGCCGGTGCTCGAAGCCCTGCTGCGCCGGCGCAATGTCACCCATGCGGCCAACGAGGTCGGCCTCAGCCAGCCCGCCGTCAGTCGTGCGCTGGGGCGATTGCGTGAGCTGTTTGAAGACCCCCTGCTGATCCGTTCCGGCGGTGGCCTGACCCTGACGCCGAAGGCCGAGCGTCTGGCGCCGCAGGTGGCCGCCGCGCTCGACGGCCTGCGCGGCCTGTTCCGCGACGAGGCCTTCGATCCGGCGCAGGAACAGCGCACCGTGCGGCTGGTGGCGTCGGACGTGCATACCCTGCTACTGCTGCCCGCCCTGACGACCCGGCTGGCGCGGGAGGCCCCCGGCATCGACGTGCAGGTCTCAGCCTATGGCCCGGATACGGTCGCCCTGATGCAGCAGGGCCGTCTGGACCTGGGTTTTGCGCTCGACACGACGCCCCTGCCCGTCGGCACCGAGACCCTGCCGCTGGGCTACGACCGGCTGGCGCTGGTAATGCGGCGGGGGCATCCGCTGGCCGATCGCCCTGTTACAGCGGAAGATTATGAACGCTTTGCGCACGCCGCTATTCGCATTTTCGGCGACGGTCAGTCGGAGCTGGACGCCGCGCTGGCGGCGCGTGGCCTGTCACGCCATATCGCCCTGAGCACGCCCTACTTCACGGCAGCCTTGGCCGCCGTGAGCCGGAGCGACCTCCTCACCACCATCTCCGAAGCTCTGGCGCACCGGCTTGCCGACACCTTTGGTCTGGTCTGCGTGCCGTCGCCGCTCGCACCGGACCCTCTACGGCTGGTGTTGGTCTGGGACCGGCTGCGCGGCCGCGATCCGGCCCTGATCTGGTTCCGCGAACGGCTGCGGGAAGTGGCGGCGGAGGTCTATCCGGTCGCACGCGTTTAAAGACACTGAAAAGCCTCAATTAGCGCTTAGGGTGTAACCGTGTCCGGACAGGCGTAGCGCCGTCCCTGACCTCACCCTCCCTTCTCGATCTGGCTGCGCCCGCTTCCACGCCGAGTGCGCTCCCTCTTTTACGAATCCGCGTGTCTGCGGATATGGATACCTATGTACAATCTTCATACTTCACCGGCCCATAGCGGCCACCAACGTCGTGCGGCCACGCCGCTGCGTCCCGCCTTTTCGCGGAACGTCCCTGTTATCCCTCTGTTTAGCCCCGAAGAATTGCGTCGCCTCGTTGCCGAGATGATCGACTAAAAACCTGTCATATAAAATAAAAATCGTACCTGTCGCTTTTAAGGCGAAAATAATTTCAAGCTGTGTTATAGTAAAATATCGAAACACAGACCGCCTTGTCTGATTGCCTTTATTGGCCTCTCCCAAGCATTTCTTTTTTCGAACGCTCCGATTTTTGGGGCAGACGGCGCACGTCTATGTGCGAACGGAGGCCAACATGGCTGTCGGTATTGTAAAGTGGTTCAACCCCAACAAGGGTTTTGGTTTTATTCAGCCTGAGATCGGCGGCAACGATGTGTTCGTGCACATCTGGGCCATCGAACGCGCAGGCTGGCGGATGCTGGTCGAAGGCCAGAAGATTGCCTACGAGGTCCAGAGCGACCGGGGCAAGGCCTCCGCAGTCAACCTTCAGGCGGCTTAGGCCACCCCGAAAGCCCGGCGGCATCGCCGGGCTTTCTTTTTCCACTCAATCCGACCCTATGGAGCTGATAATGATCCCCACCCGTAAACTTACCGAAAGCTGGGACTCCGTATGGCCGACCTTGGGCGAAACCGGGTTGATAAACGCTCACGTGCCCACCTGTTTTGAAGTCCGCTTCGACGGTAAAATGTGGCAGGTGCTCAAGGATCGTCAACCGGTCGAACATCATCTCGAACGCCGCGACGCCGTTCACGGGGTGCGCCGGGCGATGCAACGTATTTTCGCGTCCGGTAAACCGGCGCAGTGGCGGCTGATCGCCGTCAGCGCCTGAGCCGATACCTCATATTCACCCTTTCAAAAAAGCGTCCGCCATGTCTTTTCAGTCCGAAGCGACCACCGACACCTTATCCCGCATCGCCGATCTGGTCGATGCGCTGCTGGTCGAGCCGTGGGAACCGCAGAGGGTGACAAGCCGTCGTCGCGAAGCCTGGGCGCAACTGGCTCCGCTTATCCTCGGCGATATGACGCTGTCGAAACACGATACGCCCGCTTTCGACCGCCTGATGAATCTTAACATGCCTCTGCTGCGCCACAGCCGCGACCGCGTATGGATAGCGGCGCTGTTCGTGGTTGGCGGCGCGTTGGCGCGTTCAGACCCAGCCGAATTCAAACGTTTTTTATCAAACCTACCGGTATTGAACGAGATGGCGGGCTTAAACCGCATCATCGATTACCTGGTGCGGCTTTACGTCGGTTCAACGCCCTTTCGACCGGAACTGCGACGGCAGCTTATCAATCTGATCTTCGAGCCGGTGGAAGACATGGCGCGCGCCGGCGATCTGAGACAGGTGGTGGACTTCGTTGCCTCCCGATTGGCGGATATCGACGGCTTCCAGCCCGACATTGCCTGCATCAGTCTCGACCTCATGGGGGCCGTGCTGGCCGCACGCCGCGGTGTTTACGATCTGCGCCATCAGATTCGTTAGAGCGGAATGATTTCTGATGGAATCATTACGCTCAAGCCGCCATTGCGGCGGCGGCCAAGGTGGCGGAGCCACCGCCCGGTGAGGGCGTAAACAAAATCTAGATCCTTATGTTTCCATAAGAAAACATAATAATCTAAAACGTTTTTCCGATCCCCTCCGATCGAAACCCGCTCTGAAAACCCTATTCTTGCGTCAACCCGGCGCGCCGGCGCGCCAGTTCGGCGGACACAGCGCTCATGCTGGCCTTGTCGAGCTTATACAGCAACAGCACCGCCACCGAGATCAGCGCCGCCACCGCCGGGGCCAGCGACATCAGGGCGGTGATGATGCCTTTGGTTTCCTCGGTCTGCGGTCCGTTGGCGACGTAATCGACCGCCTTCAGTCCCGCCCCGATCAGGTAGGACGCCAGTGCCCCGCCCAGCTTTTGCGAAAAGGTCGCCGCCGCATAGGTCATGGCCGTGGCGCGCCGCCCGAAGCGGTATTCGGTATAGTCCGCCGCGTCGGCGTACATGGCGTAGGCCAGCGGCGATTTCGGCCCCAGACACAGGCCGATCAGCACCTGAATCACGAACATCAGCGCGATCTGATCCGGCGGGATGACGAAAAAGCTGGCCGACAGCACGGCGACGGCGGCCATCAGGATCATCATCAGGCGCGGCTTGTCGATCCATCGGGTCATCAGCGGTGTCAGCAGGGCGCCGGCGGCCAGCGCCACGCCATAGGCGGTCAGGAACGGCCCGATCAGGTCCTCCCGCCCGACCACGTACCGCATGTAGTAGGCCGAGGTGGCCATACGCAGCGTGATCGTCACCATGATGACCAGCGCCAGCGCGAACAGGACCAGCCAAGGCTTGTTGCCGAACAGGTCGCGGATGTCGCGCCACGGGCTTGAGGCCTGCTGCGGCGGCGGACTGATGCGTTCGCGCGTATTCATAACCACCAGCGCCATGATGACCACCACCACCACGCCGTAGATGGCCATGACCAGCGGCCAGCCCTGGGCCGGATCGGCCCCGCCGAAGGTCTTGACAAGGATCGGCGTGGCGTAGGTGACGATGGTGCCGCCCAGAAATCCGCCGACAAATCGAAATGAATTGAGCGTGGTGCGCTCCTGCCCGTCGGCGCTCATCACCCCGGACAGGGCGCTGTAGGGAATATTGGCGATCGTATAGACGATCATCAGCAGATTATAGGTGGCGTAGGCGTAGATCAGCTTGCCGTCGTGATCAAAGGGCGGGGTAAAGAAACACAGCACCCCCAGCACGGCCATCGGCGCGGCGGCGCCGAATATCCACGGACGGAAGCGGCCCCAACGACTGCGCGTGCGGTCGGCCACCGCCCCCATTACCGGGTCGGCAAAGGCGTCAAACACGCGACTGATCAAAAGCATGGTCCCTGCCGCCAGCGGATCGAGGCCGAACACATCGGTGAAGAAAATCAGCCCGAAGGCCGAAATCGTCGTCCAGTAGAAGTTGAAACCCAGGTCGCCCGCGCCGTAAGCGATCTTTTCGCGCAAGGATAGTCGTTCCGCAGCGGCCATGCCGTTCCCCTGTCCTGCCGCCTTTTCGCGGTCTGAAGACAGGTTTAGGACAGCCTTTCGCCCTCCGCAAGCGGAACTACGTCAACGTTGTCATGGGATGCGGCGTAGACCTCCGGTCCTTCGCCGCTATGGACAGGGCGCGCCATCGCGGTTAAGCCTGTTTTATCATATTTTTACAGACCTCCCCCGCCCGTGACCCGCATCACCATTGTCGATCTGGCCCGCATGTCGGGCGTTTCCATCAAAACCGTTTCGCGCGTGCTGAACAAGCAGACGGGCGTGCGTCCGGAAAAGCGCGCCGAAATCGAGAAGCTGATCGCCGATACGGGCTTCAAGCCCAATCCCGCCGCCCGCGCCCTGTCCGGTTCGCGCAGCTATCTGATCGGGTTGATCTTCGAGCGCCCGGTCACCCACTACTACCAGCACGAGCTTCAGATCGGCGCGCTCGACGCCTGCCGTCAGGCGGGATACCACCTCGTCATCGAGGGCTTGGCCGATCTGCGCCACCTGCCGCGCGACCAGATGAAGGCGCAACTGGCGACCTCGCGCTTCGATGGCGTGGTGCTGGCCCCGCCGGTATGCGACGACGCCTTTATGCTCGACCTGTTCGATGAACTGGAAGTGCCCGTGGTGCGCATCTCGCCGGTTCAACACTTTGAACGCAGCCCTTATGTCTTTATCGACGACGAAGCCGCGGGCTACGATCTGACCCGCTGGCTCATTGAACTGGGGCACCGGCGCATCGCCTTCATCGAGAACCTACGGGGGCGCGGCTCAAACGAGGCCCGTAAGGCCGGCTACCGGCAGGCGCTGGCCGATGCCGGTCTTGAGTCGCATCCGGAGTGGATCGTGCGCGGCGATGTGCGGGTCAATAACGGTTTCGACGAAGCCGAGACCCTGTTGTCGCGGCCCGACCGTCCCACCGCTATCTTCGCCGCCGCTGACTATATCGCCTTCGGGGCCATGGCCGCCGCCGCCAAATTGAAGCTGTCCGTGCCGGAAGACCTGTCCATCGTCGGTTTCGACGATGCACCAGGTACGCTAAGCGTCTGGCCGCCGCTGTCCACGGTTCATCAGCCGATGAAGGGGCTGGCCGAAGAGGCGACGCGGATGCTGCTGGAGCGCATCAACGGACGCGACGTCCCGGCGGCGCACCAACTCGACTATTTCATCGCCAAACGTCAATCCGCCGCCGCGCCGAAATAGGCCTCGGCGCGTTACATTGCGGCCTTAATTTGGCTGCATAGCCGTCCCAAAATCCCGGTCATGTCCCTGCATCGTTTTACCCTCGCCGCTCTGCTGATCCTCACCCCGCCGGCCGCCGGCGCGGCGGACGACGAGATCGTCGCGACCCACCGCCCCAAGGTGGCGGCCGAGACGCCGGAGACGAAGACCGAGGCCGTCACCGCCGAGGACACGGCGAAGACTATGCAGGCGCAGGTGCTGTCGACCCTTTCGGACGCGCGTCCTGTTGACCGCATCCAGCCCACCTCGTGGGGACGCGAAGAAGAAACCGACGCCGGCCCGCGCAAGCGTCAGATCCACGGGGAAGCCGGGGCCTCGATCGGCACGGGCGGTTACAAGAGCGCCTATGTCTCAGCCCTTATTCCCGTCGGTGACACCGGCACGCTGGGCATCGCCTACAGCCAGACCGACCACGGCAAGAACGGCTACTGGTACGCCGATCCCTATGGCTATGATTACGATCCGGGTTATGCGCCGGGTTACGGGCGTTTCGGTGCGTCCCACCGCGACCCTTACGGATATGGCTACGGCCCCGGAACGGGCTATGCGCGCGGCGGCACGTCGAAATCCCTGTCGATTTCGCTCGACCTGAGCGCGCGGGACAAGGACCGCGAGCGCGACGCAGAATGCGACACCGTGCGCTATGAAAGCAGTCCCGGCGAATCCATCTGGGGCGGCTACCGTCCGTCGCGCCGCGTCTGCACCAAGACGACCAACTATCCTTATTAGGCTTCGGTAGCCACCTCCTTCGCCACCTCGCTGATCAGGCCCCGCAGCCAGCGGTGCGCCGGGTCGTGGCGATAGCGCACGTGCCAGGCCATCTCCACCGGAAAGATGCCGAGATCGACCGGCGCGCTCACCGTCTTCAGTCGCTTGTCGTGCGCCAGATGCCGGCAGATCAGACGCGGCAGCGTGGCGCAATAATCCGTCACCGCGATCATTTCCGGCACGGCGAGGAAGTGCGTCACCGACACCGCCACCTCGCGCTTCACGCCCTGCCGTTCCAGCGCCTGAAACAGACCGGCGCGCAACCGTCCGGGCGGCAGGACGTTGACGTGCTTCAGCCGCTCGTACTGCTCTCGCGTCAGGCTGTCGTGAATTTCCGGATGCCCGGCCCGCACCACGCAGGCCAGCCCTTCGTCCATCAGGTGCTGCACGATCAGATTGTCCGGCGGGTCGATCAGGCGGCCCAGCACCATGGCCGTCGTCCCCGACACCACGCCCGTTTCGGCCAGATCGGTGCCGAAGGGCGTCAGGCGCAGGCGGATGCCCGGCGCGCGTTGCCTGAGCCGCGCCACCACGGCGGGCATCAGCACGAATTCGACATAGGAGTTGGGCGCCAGCGTGAACAGACGCTCGGCTTTTGCGGGGTCGAAATCCTGCTGCCCCCGTATGACGTCGTCGATCTGCGCCAGCGCTGCGGCGATCACCGGCGCCAGTTCCTCGGCCTTTTCGGTCGGCTTCATGCCGTAGCGTTCGCGGATGAATAACGGGTCGCGCAGGGTATCGCGCAGGCGGTTCAGGGCATTCGACAGGGCGGGCTGGGTTATGCCCAGCCGCTCGGCGGCGCGCGTGACGTTGCGTTCCTCCATCAGGGCCACGAACACCGGCAGCAGGTTCAGATCGTATCGCATGAGTTATATCGTTATGCACATATCTGAAATCAGGCAAATAAATTTCAGGAATATATCTCCGCGGCGCATATTCGGCCTGTCCACAACGGACCGCACCACACACCCGAACCCAATGGAGATTAAGATGAGCAAGGGTAAAGTACTTCTGATCGGTTCCAACGCCACCCGCATCGAAACGCAGGGCGGCGGCTTCGGGGCCACGGGTCAGTATCTGAATGAGACCGTCGTTCCCGCTATGGCCCTCATCGAAGCCGGTTACGACATCGTCCTCGCCACCCCGAACGGCACCAAGCCGTTCATCGATCCGGTTTCCGACGTGGCCGATCATTTCGGTGGCGACGAGGCCGCCCTGCAACGCGCCCGCGCCTTCTGGGCCAACGATCCTTCGATGAATACCGTCCGCACCCTGCGCGCGGTGATCGAAGACGGTCTCGACGACTATGCCGGCGTCTTCGTCCCGGGCGGTCAGGCCCCCGGCGTCGACCTGATGCAGGACGCCGATCTGGGTGAAATCCTGCACCACTTCCACGACCGCCAAAAGCCTACCGCCCTGCTCTGCCACGGCCCGATCGCCATCACCTCGGCCATGCCACACGCCCGTGAATTCCGCGCGGCCCTGATCGCCGGCAGCCCGGCCAAGGCCGCCGAATGGGCCCGCGGCTGGCCCTATGCCGGGTATAAGATGACCGTCTTCTCCAACAGCGAGGAAAAGATCGTCGAGGACTATATCCTCAAGGCCAAGCTCTACTTCAACGTCGCAGACGCGCTGGAAATCGCCGGGGGTCAGGTCATCACCACCGCCGTCGATTTCGAGCCGAACGTTATCGAAGACCGCGAACTGATCACCGGTCAGAACCCGCATTCGGATCATCCGCTGGCCAAGCGCTTTGTCGCCGCCCTCAACCGTGCCCCGGTTCTGGTGTAGCTCTTATATGAACGGCGGGATGCCTCCCCCGTCCCGCCGCTCCCTCCACAGGAGACCTCCCATGTCCGCTCCTATCAAGGTGATCGCCCTCCTCACCGCCCGTCCAGGTAAGGCCGAGGCCCTGCACACCCTTCTGTCAGGCATGACCGCGCCGTCGCGCGCCGAACCCGGCAATCTGCGCTATGATCTGTGGCAGGATCAGGCCGAGCCCACCCGCTTCATCCTCGACGAGTTGTATACCGATGCCGCCGCCGTCGCGGCGCATCGCGCGACACCCCACTTCCAGACCTATCTGGCCGCCATCAACGATCTGGCCGAACGCACCGCCTTCGTGCTCGACCCTATCCAAATCGCTTAACTTCCAAATCGCCCCATCCAAGGACTCAGTCCCATGACACTCAAAGACATCCTGCCGGGTCAGCTCGGCTTCGGCGCCGCGCCTCTCGGCAACATGTTTCGCGACATCCCCGAAACGGAGGCTCAGGCCACCGTCGAAGCCGCCTGGACCGACGGCATCCGCTATTTCGACAACGCCCCCTTCTACGGCGCGGGTCTCGCTGAAATCCGTATGGGCGAAGCCCTGAAAGACAAGCCGCGCAGCGAATACGTCATCTCGACCAAGGTGGGCCGGGTCATCCTCGATGAGGTCGAGGACGTCAGCGCCCGCGACCTCGGCGAAAAGGGCGAGGTGTTCAAATACGGTCGCCCCAACCGCATTGTGAACGACTATTCCGCCGACGCCACCCTGCGCTCGATTGAAGACAGCCTCAAGCGCCTCAATACCGACCATATCGACATCGCTTTTGTGCACGACGTGGCCCAGGATTTCTACGGCGACGACTGGCTGGACGTCTTCGAGACGGCGCGCAAGGGCGCGTTCAAGGCGCTCGACCGTCTGCGCGACGAAGGCGTCATCAAGGCCTGGGGCCTTGGCGTCAACCGCGTCGAGCCCATCGAGATCCTGCTGGCGCTGGAAGGCAACCGCCCCGACGGCTTTCTGCTGGCCGGACGCTACACCCTGCTCGACCACGACAAGGCCCTGCAACGCGTCATGCCGCAGGTCGCCGAAAAGGGCCTCGGCATCGTGGTCGGCGGCCCCTACAGCTCAGGCGCGCTGGTCGGCGGACCGAACTTCGAATACGCCCCGGCGACGCCGGCCATCCTCGACAAGGTAACGCGCATCAAGGCCATCGCGGATCGCTACGGCATCAGCATGAAGGCGGCGGGCCTGCAATTCGCGCTGGCCAATCCGGCGGTCGCCGCCGTCATTCCCGGTGCCAGCCGTCCCGGCCGCATCGCCGAAGACCGCGCCGCGCTGAACGAGACCATACCCGCGGACTTCTGGCGCGAACTGCGTCAGGCCGGGCTGGTCCATCCGGACGCCCCGCTGCCGGCGTAACCGGAGGTTTCCCGGAGTTCATCACGACTTGACGGACTCGGGTAACAGGCCATAGCCTGAGGCAACAACGCTGTCGTCTTAGGCTATGGAAACGCACTCTGATGAAACGCCTCAGCCTTTTGTTCGCCGCTGTATTCGCCCTGCTGACGCCGTCGCTGAGCCGGGCTGACAGTCAGTTCAGGGTGCTGGTGCTGGCCATGCCCAGCAAGTACCACTACGAATACGTCCCGGTCGCCCGCGAAAGCCTTGAACGGCTGGCCAAGCTGCACGCCTTCGAGATCACCTGGGCCAATGCGGGCGGGGCGCTGGAGCAGGACCTCAGCCCCTATGCCGCCATCCTGCTGCTCAATACGCCGGTCGAAGACCTCAATCCCGCCCAGCGCGGCAAGTTCGAGGCTTACATGAACGGCGGCGGCAACGCCATGATCGTACACCGCACCGCCATCGCCCTGCCCGCCGAAAGCTGGCCGTGGTACGAAAAGCTGGTCGGGCGCACGGTCGGCGTCCACCCCATGCTGCAAACCGGCGTAGTGACGGTGAGCGACGAGGGCTTTCCGGCCACCTACGGACTGCCGGAGCGCTGGGTGTGGAGCGACGAATTCTACACCACGACCAATCCGCACAAGGTCACCATCCACCCCGTGCTCAATGTCGATGAGTCGAGCTACGACCCGACCAAGATCTGGCCCGGTCAGGTAGCGAAGGGCATGGGCAAGGACCACCCGATCGCCTGGTATCACAGCTACCAGAAGGGCCGCGTCTTCGTCACGACGCTGGGGCACAATGTCGAGATGTACCGCGACGCACAGTACTTGACGCACCTTATGGGGGGCATCTACTGGACGGCGACCGGATTGGGTCAGGCGCAGTAGCGGTTAAGGCTTCTTCCACACCCGCACGTAATCGACCTCGAAGGTGCGCGGGAAGATGCTGTCATCGACCTCACCCGCCATGTTCCCGCCGACCGCCAGATTGAGCAGCAGATACTGCGGCCTGTCGAACGGCCAGGCCCCCGGTTTGTCGCTCTTGGCATAGCTGTGGAAACGCTTGCCATCGACGAAGAAGTCGAGCTTTTCCGGCGTCCACAGAAGCTGGTAATTGTGGAAGGCCGTGCAGGCATCGGGCACGTCGATGCCGTTGCCGTCGCCCGACCCGCCGCGCGTATCGATGGTGAAGCGGTTGTGCACCGTGCCGAAGGTCGTGCCGGGCGTCTTGCCGACGTGCTCCATGATGTCGATTTCGCCGCCGTCGGGCCAGTTGGCCTCGGTCCCCAGCATCCAGATGGCCGGCCATGAGCCCAGCCCGCACGGCATCTTGGCGCGGATTTCGTAGAAGCCGTAGAGGAAGCTGACCTTGCCCCTGGTGATCAGACGCGCCGAAGAATAGGCCTGCCCGCCGTAGTCGGCGCGGTCACTCAGGCGTTCCTTGCGCGCGGTGAGGCGCAGGGTGCCGTCCTTGACCTCCGAATTTTCCAGCCGGCCGGCGGCATAGTATTGCTTTTCGTTATTGTACCAGCCGGTGCGGTTGGCCACCGTGTCGTAGTTCCACGTCTTCGCATCGGGAAGGCCCGGCTTATCGAACTCATCGGCCCAGTGGAGCGTGTAGCCTGCGGGCACGGCCGAGTCCTCGTCGACATAGCGCACCTGCGCCATGGCCGGGACAGCGGCCAGCGTTGCGGCGGTAACGATAACGGTCTTCAGCATGGCGTTTCCTCCATATCATACCTCCTTGGCTATGCTGGGGAGGGGGACCGCACGACGCGCGCAGCGCTAGATGCGGTGGTGGGGATTCTTTTTTAATTTCAACCGACTGGATAAGCGGACATATCGCAAGATACCCCACCACCACACCTCACCGACTTCGTCGGCTCGTGCGGTCCCCCTCCCAGCCAAAGGCAGGGAGGTATGAATAAATTACTCCACCGTCACCGTCCGGCTCTTGCGGCGGCCATCAGGCGTGGTGACGCGCAGGTCGACCGGACCCGTCACCGCCACAGGGCCCGTATAGGCTTCCCACGTTCCGCCCTTCACCCGGTACTCGATCAAAGTCGCCGCGATCTCGGCATTGGCCAGCAATTGCCCGCCCTCGATCTTCGCCCCCGGCGGCGCGAGGCGATAGGTGATCCCCGCCTGATCGAGGAAACGCAAATGCACGCCCAACCGGTCGCGGAAGCCCTGCCATTCGCCCAGCACTGCCTTCGCATCGACCTTGCCGTCGCCATAGGTGTAGCTCTCGCCGGCCTTGTAGGCGACCTCCCAGCCCGCCTTGTGCCAGGCGCGTTCGGCCAGCGGCAACAGGCGCGGGAAGAGGCGGTATTCAGCTTCGGCGTCGGTGCGCACCACTTCCGTCCAGAGCTGGCCTTGCAGACCGGTAATGCCCCGCCCCCTGGCGTAGGGCGTCTTGTCGGCCACAGTGGTCCCCTGCCCGCGAATATCGGTCAGCAGCGAGGCATTGGCCGGCAGGTTTTCCGGCTGGAAGCTGAAGATCTTGAACAGGTCGGTGTCGCGCGACGCCCAGTCGTAGCCCGGCTCTTCCGGGTGCGGCGCCGGGGGCATGTCGAGATAGGTGATATCCGGCACCGAAATCACCGTTTCCCAGCCGCGATTGGCATGGTCGTGCGCTTCGGCAGCCGCCGGCCCCAGCAGGCCGCTCCAGATGTTCGACTGAACCACCCTGGGCATCTTCTTCGGGTCGGTGTGGCCCATGCCGTCGCTCCAGCCCGCCGTCTCTATGCCCTTTTCCGCCAGATAGCCGGCCACGCGCTCGATGAAATAGGGAGTAAGCTGAGCCGGAGTCAGCTTGTGCTCGGCCATAAAGGCCTTGCACGCCGGCGACTGCGTCCACGCGCCCGCCGTCTCGTCGGCCCCGATATGATAGCGTTTCAGCGGCACGCCCGCGGCCTTGTGCAGCTTCGCCGTTTCGTCGATCACCTTGTCGATGAAGGCGTAGGTGGCGGGGAGGCACACATTGAGCGTGTTGTCGTTGTAATGCTGGATCGAGCGGTAGGGCGTCTTATCTTCCGGCTCGACCAGACGGTATTGCACCGCGCCGGCCGCATCGCCGGCGGCGCTCAGGCGACGATAGCGGGCCTCCATGGACCGGACCGCCGCGCGGCTGTGACCGGGCATGTCGAAGGACGGGATAACCTCGATGCCGCGCGCCTGCGCCGCCTTGAGTATCTCGATATAGTCGGCCTTGGTGAAATAGCCGTTGACCGGCGTCTCACGCTCCGGCCCGGCCCCCAGTTGCGGCAGAAGACAGGTGTCTTCCGCCGGATCGTGGCAGCGATAGCCGCCGACCTGCGTCAGTTCGGGCAGGCCGTCGATCTCCAGACGCCAGCCCTCGTCCTCACCCAGATGCAGGTGCAGGCGGTTGAACTTATACGCCGCCATCTGCTCCAGCATGTCGAGCACGAAGGCCTTGGAGTGGAAGTTGCGCGCCACGTCGATATGCAGGCCTCGGAACGGCAGGCGCGGCGCGTCCTCGATGGACATGCGTAAGGTCTGCCCGCCGCCGAAGGCCGTCTGCTGGGCCAGCGAACGCAGGGCGTGGTTGGCCCCCGCCGTCGATCCGGCGGTGATGGAGACGCTGTGGGTGACGTTGAGGCGATAGGCTTCGGGTTTCAGGCGGCGATCGACGGTCACGGCCACGGTCGGGCCTACCCCCTCCCCTGCACCGGCCGCGATCAGGGCCTGAATAGCCGGTTCGATGTCGGTGCGCTCCAGCCCCTTCAGGCGCAAGGCGAACCCCTTCGACAGGTCGAGCGGCGCGCCCTTTTGCAGCGTCACCTTGGCCGGGGTCGGCAGGATGACCACGGCCGGACGGGTCATGGCGATATTTCGCGCGGCGTTGCGTTCATAGGCGCGCTCAGGCGTCAGCCACTGCATCTTATCGTCGGGGCTCTGCGTGGCCAGTTTGGCCTCGTCGGTCATCGGCGCGACGAACGGCAGGGTCTCAAGTCCGGTTTCAGGATCGATCACCACCCGGCTCGCCGCAAGGGTGCGCGCGGCCAAACCCGGCGCGGCGACATAGACATTCGGCATGACGAAGCCGCGCGAATAAAAATGCCCCGGCGCCCACAGCCTGATCTCGTGCACAGCCCCGGCCTTCAGCACCGCTCCCGGCTTCGGCGTCACGGCGTAGAGGTCGCCATTGATCAGTTTCACATCGAAGGCATCGCTCTCGTGCGTCTTCAACGGCGCGACATAGGAGAAATAGAGCGTCCAGCCGCCGGGCAGGTCCGTGTCCTTCGGCAGGGTAAGCGTCAGGGTCGACAGGAAGCACGGCGCCCCGTCGCAGGTCTGACGGTTATCGACAATGGCGTAGCGATAGCCGAGATCGGCCCCCAGGGCGTCGAGATGGGCCTGAGACAGGGGCTCCGGGCTTTTGGCAGCCACCGGCGTCGCCACCACGGAGGCGACCGGTTCCGGCGTTGCGGCGCAGCCTGCGCTCAGCAGAAGGACGGCGGCCAGCGCGCTGAGGCTGACGGATTTCGCTAAGGTCATGTCGGGCTCCCCAGATCGATGTTTTCGATATGTGAGGGCGAATTTGAGACGAAATCAAGCTAAAAGTTATGATTTGGTTTTTAATTGGTAGTTACCAATATAACGGATAGCTAGCGGATATACTATGGTAGCCCCGCCCTACGCCGCTTGACAACAGACCAAAAGCGTGAGAACAAATTAAGAACATAAAAGGAGGGCGTGATGAGTCGGTTGTATGATGGCGCGTGGGTGCTGGTGGCCGGTCAGGCTTTTGCGCAACCGGCTATCGAGTGTCTCAAGGGCGTATTCCGCGTCGCCGACGCTCTTTACGACGAGGACGGCAGTGCTCTGGACCGATTGTTCGGGCGGCCCGCCATCCAGATGATTCTCGATCGGGACACGGCGCGTGAAAACGGGCTGATTCCGGGGTGATTTTTAACCCCTGCCCGTGTAAGAGACTATTTCTCCTCCCCTATTCGACCCGTGTGCGCCATGTCCCCCGCTTTTATCGCTGCCAACGACAACCTGCCGCCCGAGGCCGAGCTGATCGCCGAGACGGTTGCCGCCTATGAGGCTGCCGGGGGTACGAGGGCGCAGGCGTTGTCCGATCTGCGCCGCGCCGTGCAGGCCTTGCGCCGCAACGGTTTGCGTGAAGCCCGCGCCCTCAAGGGCATGGAATAGCCCCGGCGCGCGCGGTCAGGCGCGCCGTAAATTCACAAAACCTAGCGGAACAGGCCGCCCAGCAACTTGCCGATGCCGTCCTGACCGAGCAGGTTCGGCGCGGCTTCGGCGATGGCTTGCGGCAGTTGACCGCCTTGCGTCAACTGATCGACCACGCCCGGCAGGACATCGCCCAATTGGGCGGGATCGATTCCCAGTGACCCGGCCAGTTGATTGACCATGTCCGGTCCCAACGCCGATTGCAGTTGCTCGAACGAAACCGGCAGGTTGGCGCCGTTCGACACCCACGACTGCACGACTTCAGCCAGACCGCCCTGTTGCAATTGGCCCAGCACATCGCCGACCAGCCCCTGCCCGCCGAGTTGTTCCGCCAAACCGGCAATGTCCAGATTGCCCAGATCGAGCTTGCCGCCCAGGGCGCCCAGAATATCGTTCAACATGACCCGCTCCGTTCGTTGATATCATCGCCATCTAGCGCGGCGAATCGGCGGGAGTCGAGTCAAGAGCAGCGGTCACCGATACCCCGATAGGTGCGCAAACCTTTGCCTCACGCAGATGTTTACCTCAGCGCGGGCGCACCGGAATGTCCGTAATCACGTCGTAGAGCGCCTTGAGACACGCAATGCCCAGCGCCTGCGACCGCGACGGCGACCAAGCCTCGGTCGCGTCCGGGGCGTCGTCATGGTCCTTGAACGGCATTTCCAGCGTCATGGCGATGGCGCCATAGCGTTCGGCCACCGCATTGGTCGAAATGGCCAGATTGGCCTGACCGCGCGCATCGACGTCATAGCCGAATGTCGTCTGGAAATCGGGCGTGCGCGCCAGAAGGGCGTTCAGATAGCGGCGATAGAGGGCGTCGCGTTCGGGCGTCCAAGACGGCACGCCCTCGAACCCGGCCATGAAGACGTGCGGAATGGCCTCGTCGCCATGCACATCGATGGCGAAATCGACGCCGGTAGCGTCCATGGCGTTGCGGATGGCCAGCACTTCCGGGCTCTTGTCCGCCGAGGGCTCGGCCCACTGACGGTTCAGATCGGTGCCCGCGGCATTGGTGCGCAGATGGCCGCGCGCGCTGCCGTCCGGATTGACATTGAGCACGACTTGAAAAGTCGCTGCCGCCCGCAGCGCCACGGCTTCCGGCGCGTCACCGCAGAGCCAGGGAATGGCCCCCTCCATCCACCATTCGGCCATGGTTTCCCCCGGATGCTGGCGGGCATAGAGCCATACCGCGCGCGGGCCCTCGCCCAGCGTGAACAGGTCGAGGTCGCGTCCGTCGAGCGTTTGGCCCAAAACCCGGTGACCGACGCCCGGCAGGGTTTTCACGCGTTCGACCAGCGCGCGATGCCGGTCACTGTCATAGGGCGCGAAATAGGCCACCCACAGGCTGTCGGACACCGCTTTGTGACGGATGGTCAGCACCCCGTCGGCGTAATCGGTCTCGGCGAGCGTCCAATCGGCCTTGTCGGGGCTCACACGGGCCCTGTAGCCCGTCCAGCCGCCCGTATAGGCCGATCCCCCGGCATTGGTGAGACGCAGCTCCAGATCGGTCCCTGCGGCGCCGTCAACACGGAAATAGAACCACTGGTAATAGTGCGACTGATGATCCGCGCGGATGCTGAGGTCGAAACGCCCGATGCCATAGTCCTGCACGACGTCGATATTGCCGCCGTCGAAGTCGGAATGGATGCTGATCGCCATGACGGCCTCCGGAAGAGTCTGAAAGCAAAGAAAGTTTCCATAGCGACCGAATCGGACGCCGTCACGTCATTTCACCGTGAAGCCGCACCGTGAAGCGATGTCACACTATCGGGGGATCAGTGACCCTCTGCCAATCCCGCAATCCCTTTGACTCCAAGCGATTCCGGGCGCAGTCACGCGGATTTGCGGCCAAAATCAGGTGTTTTGGGTCTCGATACAAGGCTCAACGGGAGGTTCGGGCGGCTTTTCGTTGGTCACCGGAGCCCCTCGTTTTCGGTGACCCTGCCCCGTTGTCTGTAATCCCGGAAATCCCGGTGACCGGTTTTAGGTGACCCTTGGGCGGTACTGTCTTAACCCCCTTTCCGTCGAAGTCCGCCTGAGCGACCCCTCAAAGGTCGCACAAGGCGGGCTCGGCACGATCGTTACCCCGCGTTCCTGAGCCCTGTTAAGAGAGTCTGTTAGTGAATCTAGTTAAATAGGTTAAGCGAAAAAAAAAGCCGAAATTCCCCTTTAAAATCAATAAGGGTACTATTTGTTAATCTCTGATCCCCCGTGGCTGCGTCACTGATCCCCCGCAGGGGCGGTCTTCGTTCCCCCGTGCAACGGGTCACCCTTCCCCCGATGATCGCATAGAGAAAAAGGAAGTATTTTCCACAGCTTGCCGACAGCTTTTTAACCATGATCCGGGCGAAAATGCGGTCACTAATCCCCCGAAAGCCGTCTTTTGAGGGCAAAACCGCCGGAAAAGACCATCCGGTCACTGTTCCCCCGACTCACCTGCAGCGAATCGGTCACCGATCCCCCGTCAAGCTGGTCTTCAATCCCCCGAGAGTTTGGTCACTGTTCCCCCGACGAATCAGGGCAAAAAAGTCACCGATCCCCCGATACAAAAGCCTAGAACCGTTTGTTCATAAGGCCGTCGATTTCCAGAGCCCGCTGGTCTTCGGCAGACTGACGCTCCAGCGATTTCAACGCGTCGCGCACCCTCACCCGCTCTTCCATATCGCGCTTGATGAAGTGCACGGCGGGAGACCCGTCATTGGTCTTGGTCAGGGTCATTTCGTATTCAGGCAGGGCGTTCTTGGCCACGATACGCTTGAGCAGATAGGTGAACTGCTTCAGCGGGCTGTCCGAGCCGGTTTTTTCGTGCAGGATCGAGATGCGGCAGGTCCAGCCGCTCTCCTGATCGCCGGCGTGCTTGCGCGCCACACGGTACAGGGCGCGTTCCATGCCGCCGGTGAGCAGGAAATAGTCCTGATGCATGGTCAGGAGCGAGCGTTCGGTGACGATCCCCTGATAAACCCAGTCGGATAAGGTGATGGAAATCCCGCGCGGGGCCTCGGTTTCCGGGTCGACCTCCAACTGAAAGGCGTCGATCCAGCCGAATTGCGCCTTGTCCTTGCGTTTCGGCGCGCGCAGTGAGGTTTGAATGGTCGTCGATTCCAGCCTTTGCAGGGCCGCATTCAGTTCCTGATACGACTTGCCGCCCGTATCGCGCTTGATGGCGCGCAGCAGATCATAAGACGTGGTCTTAAGAGTCCGCGGCAAGTCATTGACTCCCTGCTCTTTCAGCCGGTTCAGCGCCGACGCCGCCCAGATCATGATGTCGGCGTCCCAGATGGTCGCGATGCCGAATTCGGCATTCCCGGAAACCTTGACCCAGGTGTCGCCGTCAGGGCTGGTATATTCGATGGGTTTCAGGCGCTTACGCTTGGCCAGACTGAAAAACGGCCGTTCCATCAGCTCGCGCTGGTCCTTCAGCGACATGTCGCTGACCAGCGGGATGAACAGGTCGAACTGCGATTCAGCGGAACGGCGGGCCATGATCAGAGCTTGCCCTCGGCCTTCAGCTTGGCTTCCAGCACCTCGACGGCCTGCTCGAACACCTGCCCCAGAACGAGGCCCTGCGCGTCGGCGACGGCGTAGAAACGGCGCAGCGCCTCGTCCGTCACCTTCAGATTGAGCTGACGGTTACGCCCGGTGCGATAGCGGCGTTGCAGGACGGGTTCGACGGGCGCCGGCGCGGCCACGGCCTCACGGCTGGGGAAGCCCCTCGCCTCGGCCACGGCGCGCAGACCTTCCTTGTCCGGCTTAGGTTTCGGTTTCGCATCGAAGGCCGACAGGTCGAGATCGTCATCAAAGATCGAAGCGCGTTCTGACATGGATTAAGCGACCTCCTGAGCCGGCGCGACGTCCGGATTTTTAAGCAAATCAATGGCTTCGGCCACAAAGGCGCGGGCATTGGCCACGGCCTTGTCGATATTGGCGACCTGCAACGGATCGAGCGTCTCCAGCGACCCGCCGAACGAGAACATGGCCTTGAAGGCCTCGCGCTCGTGCAACTGCGTGTCGAACAGGCGGATGCCGTGCGCCCGCAACTGTTCGTGGATGGCCGACAGCGTGCGCGGCTTGATGACCGGATTGGTGCGCGTCAGAAGCACGGCGTGCGGGATCGGGCGGCGCGACTGGCGCTCGGTATTCTTGATCAGGCTCAAGGCCTTGGCCGCCTGTTTGGCGTCGAGCTGCGACCCCTGCGTTGGCACAACCACCAGATCCGAAGCCCCGATGGCATAGGCTACCGTCAGCGACGCCGTACCTTCGCAGTCGACGACCACGAACGGCGCTTCGGCGGCCGCCTCTTCTATCTTGTCGAGGATGTTTTCCTGATTGGCATCCGACACGATGCGGATATTGGCTGGGCAACCGTTCAGCTGCGACCAGGCGAGGATCGGACGGTTGGGGTCGGCATCGATGATGATGACCTGCGTCTTGCGCGCCAGTTGCGTCGCCATCAGCGTCGCCGCCGTGGTCTTGCCCACCCCGCCCTTTGGGGAGATGAAGGAAATGACCGGCATGTCGGGCTCCTTTCGGACGGCTTCCGGCTGGCTATCGGGTAGCTGTCAGCTAACGCGGCCGGCCTTTGCGCAAAGGTTAATGGAGTGTTAATAGTTGTGAGTGCGCCGATTCTGACGCGGGGTCCAGCGGGAAGGCATCTGGAAGCTAGGGACAAGCTTGATGAAAGCCCGCCGATAGACATCCGCTATCCCGCCGAAAGCCGCCAGACAGATGCCCGTTAGCTTCCTGTTAGCCATAATCTAGCTTCCGAATAGCTAACGGAAAGTTAATAGCTAACGGAAATCCAGCCGATAGCCTGTGAATAGCCGTCGTAAAGCTATCAGATAGTTGATTGGTATCTTTTGGGTATCTTTGGGTGGTGAATGTGCGACCGGGGATCCGTAAATGTATGATTTTACTTGGATAACATTCTGGTATCCATTGGGTATCCAAATGAAGAGCCTCCGGCGGGCAGGGGCGCAGCCCCTGCACCCGATAACGTTTTGAGGGGAAATGGATAGGGCAATCCGTCAGGCGCTTTGGCGATTTGTCAGGTGCGATACGACAACCACAGACTTTGAAGCCTGGGTCTATGCCTATGAGGCAACCTTGCTCACCGAATTGGGCGTCGATCTGCATCTGGCGCTACTCGAAATGAACTATGCCGATCGCAATCAGGTCGAGCGCATGCGCGAGCGCCTTGAAGGCCTACTGCGCCCTGCCCTCGCCTGCGAGTGTGAGGCGGTGGCGGATGAGGACGTCATTCCGATGGGAATGGAAAGGCGCGATGAGCGCTTTTTCGCCACGGTGGACGAAGCCGCAAGGCATGGCGGTAAAGCGTGGTGGCTTTGGCTGGGCAAGTGCAAGGCTTGCGGCGACCACTGGCTGATCGCTCAGGAAGAGCGAATATACGATGATTACTTTGTCGATCGCCTCAGTGACGAGGATGCGGCGCACATCCTTGCTGATAAACAATGGCCGGCAAAATATCTGACCTATGAAGACGTTCTGCGGACGGGCAGGGTGCGCAGCAAGCCCTGCCGGTTCGTCGATAGAATGGCAAACTCACTTGTCTGGACGGTGCAGGAACTCAGGCGCGATCGCCCGGAGATAGACGAGAGGGAGATGGCTGATCTTCTGGGGATTGACGCGCTGCACGCCAAAGAATTACTCAAAAAATCAAACACGTTACGTGAGAGCTATCTGGTAGCTATCATAAATAAATGGCTTGTTCGATTGAGTGAGAAGCTCAGGAATTAAGAGCCTCCGGCGGGCAGGGGCACGGCCCCTGCACCCGCAGCGACCTACCCCCTTCACCCGCAGCGACCTACCCCCTTCACCCGGTCTCGACAAGCTCGACCACCCTCTCCCCGTGGGGGCGAGGGAAGATTGCGAATCTATCCCCGCCGCTCAAACCGTTCGTATCCTTGGGCGCATGACCCATTCGGAGCGCACAGAGGAGCAATTGACGCCAGAACAACGGCGCAAGCGGTTGCGCGCCTTCGCTGATCGTATGCTGATCGCTCTGGGCGAGGTCGATGATCCCGAAAACGGTGACGATGTCGTCAAGGGCGTCCGGACGGCTTTGATGATCGAGCGTCTCTATGCCCGCTGCGATGCGTCGGAAGCCGGGGCACACAAACGTGCTGCCGCTTCTATTGAAGATCAGGTGACGCTGCAGAAAAAACTCAAATGGTCGGGATATTATTTCGACAAAGTTCCGAACGTACCGTTTGTGACACTGAAGCCGGATATGCTGGCCGGGATGCAATGGCCGCGTCCGGAGCCTGACCCTATGGCGGAACTCAGGGGCGAACTCAAGGCCGAAATTCAGACGCTGAAAACACCGGCAAAGCCGCAGCCTCAGCCCGTGTCTGAACCGACCAAAGCGCCGGAAACGGTTATCGAGCCCAAGCCCGCCGCGCCTTCAAACAAGCCCCAAGACACCCTCCTGACGCCGCAGCAAGCGGCTCTGCGCGAGCGAGTGCTGAACACCAAAGCCATCGAGAAACCCAGGGACGTCGCGTGGTTCGATCACGATTACGGTCTGATTCGCGATGAGGATGTCGAAGTGCTCCACGGGGATCGCCTGCCCTGGATGTATGAGGCGGGTTGCTCGCGTGAGATGATTTTGAAAACGCTCAAAGCCTATATGCGCGAAGACCTCAATACTCTGTGGCCCGACATCTTCCCGCTGGATACGACCTAAGGGTTTAGCCCACGGAAAGCACAGAAAGCACGGAAAGGGCTATGGAACTGATCTTGCCCGAAGGGCCCTTCTCCATTGTGCGGCAGGCACAGTGACGGGCGCTGCGCGCCGAAAGAATGGCAAGTATTCTTTCCGTGCTTTCTGTGTTTTCCGTGGTTAGCCTTCTTCCTCCCCACGCACTCAGTCGATGCCGTCGCACCCGTTTACGGGGTCCGGGGTCAACTGACCCCGGAATCTTCCGACTTTATCCCAATAAACTCGCGGCGATATTGATGCACAGCGCCAGAAGGGTCGTGTTGTAGAAAAACGCGAACACGGCGTGCCCCAGATTGAGCCGTCGCATGGCTTTCGACGCCACCGATACATCGGCGGTCTGCGCTGCTGTGCCGATGATGAAGGCGAAATAGGCGAAGTCGAGATAGTCCGGCTCGCATTTTTCATCCGGAAATTTCAGCGGCGGTTCGGATTCGCGTTCCAACTCGATATAATAAGCATGGGCGTAGTGCAGGGCGAAGGTTGCGTGCACGAACACCCAGGTCGTGACGATGGTCGCCCCAACCAGCGCGATATCGAGCCCTTTAATGAGGCCGGTTTCATCGCGCGCGGCGATCAGTTCCGAGGCGATGGCGACGATGCAGACCGCAATCGCGGCCCCGGTCAGGCCCAGTATGCTCCACTTGCCGACGTCCTGCGTTTCGGCGCGCTGGCGCATGTCGGCGGTGTCGGCGCTCAGCATCAGCCGCGCCAGAACGCCGAGATAGAAGAGGGCGGCGACGTTCCACGCGATCAGCACGCTTTGAGACAGGCGCAGTTCGGTCAATGCCCCCAACCCCGTGCCGACCGCACCCGCCAGCAGGGTGGCGCGGCTTAGCCACGGGCGCGAATGGAAAGTGCGGACAAGCGAAAGGGCGGCCATGCGCACAGCATGACCGCCCTTTGCAGAATGTCCAGCACTTAGACCGTTTTGGTTACCTTGTTCAGGTGCGGCGGCGTGTCCGGATTGAGCCCCCGCGCCAGCGACAGGCGGTTGGCGAGGCGGTAGAAGCTTTGCAGGCGCAGGATGGGCTCCAGCGCGGGTTCGGCTTCCAGCGCCGGCAGTATGTACGCGCCGGGCGTCGTGTCGGCCAGCCACACGGCGGCACCGCGATCGGCGAATTCGGCGGCCACGTCGCGCACCCCGTCGCCGGCGAGGTCCGAGGTGGCGAAGGCCAGCACCGGAAAGCCTGCGTTGACGATGGCCATGGGGCCGTGGCGGACTTCGGCGGCGGAGAAGGCCTCGGCGTGCAGGGCGCAGGTTTCCTTGAGCTTCAGCGCGGCCTCCTGAGCCACGCCGAAACCATAGCCGCGGCCGATGACGAAGAGGTTGGTGGCCGACGTCAGGGCGGGGAGGGCGGCGGACCAGTCGAGGTCGAAGGCCTGACGCATCCGGGCGGGGAGGGCGGCCACGGCGGCTTTCAGCGCTGCATCGTCGCTCCATTCGGCGGTCAGCGCCGCGAACCCGGCCAGCGCGGCCAGGCACGACTTGGTGGCGGCGACCGACAGTTCCGGTCCGGCGCACAGGGGCAGGACCTCGTCGGCCAGCGCGGCCAGTGGTGCGGTTTCGTCATTGACCAGGGCGATCACATAGGCCCCGGCGGCTTTGTAGGCCTCCACGGCGGTCAAAAGGTCGGGCGAGCGCCCCGACTGCGACACGGCGATACACAGGGCTTCGGAGGCCACCACGGGGGCGGCGTAGACCGAGGCCACGGAAAGGGCCGCCGAGGTCACCGGCACGCCGGTCAGGGTCTCGATGACGTACTTGCCGTAGGTGCAGGCGTGGTCGGATGAGCCGCGCGCGCAGGTGATGACGGCTTTGAGGGGCGCGGCCTTTAGACGTGCGGCGATGCGGCCCAGCGCGTCGGCATTGCGTTTGAGGAAGCGTTCGACGGCGTCGCCGCCTTCGGCCGCTTCGCGGAACATCAGGGTCGTGGTTTCACCCAGCGGCGGGACGACGGAGGCGAGAGGCATGCGAAGGGTTCCTTATGACGAATGGGGGAGGGGCGCGGCCGGAGCGAAGGCGCGCAGGTGGTCTTTGAGGCAGCGGACGGTGTCCGCGTCGGTATCGCGCGCGCCGGGCGTCAGAAGACCGAGGGAGATTTCGGGCGCGGTAGCGCTGATTTCGCGGCTGGCCGAAGCGTGCAGCCAGTGTGCGCCGGTGATGCTCAAAATGCGATGGGCATTGGCGACGGAAATCCCGCCGCCGGGCATGATCTCGATACGGTCGCCGGCATGGGCGACCATCACAGCCAGACGCTCAAGTCCGGCTTCGGCCCGTCGTGCACCGCCGGAACTGAGGAGGGTATGAAATCCCAGTTCGACCGCCAGATCGACCGCGCGGTGCAGGGCCAGATCCAGTCCGGCAGCGTGGGCGCACAGGACGCGAAGGACGGTATCATCGAGCCGCCCGTCGGGGCGGCTGGCGCCGATGACGACGCCCGCCAGTCCGGCCTCACGCACGGCGTCTATATCGTGGCGCATGACGTCCATCTCGTCCGCCGTATAGACAAAGCCGCCGCTCCGGGGGCGGATCATGGCACGCACCGGGCAGGGGGCCTGTGCCGCCAGGTGCATCAGGCCGGGGGAGGGGGTAAGACCCCCTTCGGGCAAGGCTGCACACAGTTCGATACGGTCCGCGCCACCCGCTATGGCAGCGCGCAGGCCTGCCGGCGTATCGAGACAGATCTCGAGCCGGACAGGGCTGGCGGGGGAGGGCGGCGTGGGTGTCATGATTTGAGTACCAATGTGCATTATTGGTATTATATGTTTGTGACTATCCTGACAAGCCTATTGGAAAAATATAGCGGTTTCGTCAGAATTTTCGCTGTTTTAACGCGCCGCGAGACTAAATGTGGGCAAAAAGGACATTACCAATATTGCCACTGGCTATGGATCGTGCCACCCTTCGGCTCAGACCGGTTTTTCCCTCATTTCCGGCGAACTCGGAGTGGTCTGCCCTTTGGCGGCCACTCTCTTTTTTGCATAGTGCCGTTCTTTCCGGCGCGTGTCAGGCGAAAACGTGTCCGCAAAGACACATGCGGTACGCAGCGAACGGCATTAAGGCCGGGTTAAGCCATTCTTACCGGCGTTACATATTTCTGTCACACAAGCTTGGGCGTTCTGTCACATAGCCTGCCTATAAGGCCCTCCGATGGCATAGGTGCGTTCAGAACGGAGACATCTCCGACGTGCCGCTGCGCTGGTCTGGAGAGATGCAAATGAACAAATCCACGAAATTCCGCCTGGGTCTTCTGGGCTTCACCGCCGCCGTCGCGCTGGCGGGCTGCTTCGGTGCCGACAACGTGGCTTCGCCGGGTGAAGGCACGCTGGTCGGCGGCGGTTCGTCGTCCTCGTCTTCGAGCAGTTCTTCGTCGTCTTCGGGCGCGGCTGACTCCTGCCCGACCGGTCTGTCGAATGTCGGCGTGGTCGCCGGCCTGCGCAACTGCCAGCTCCCCGCGAAAATCACCGGCAACCTTGTCCTGAAGAATCTGCCGGGCGTCATCTACTCCATTTCCGGCCGCGTGGCCGTTGGCGATGATCTGGGCGCCGATCCGACTGCGCCTCTGGCCGGCACTTCGGGTATCCTCACGGTTGAACCGGGCGTGCGCGTCTTCGGTTCGGGTGGCCTCGACTACCTCATCATCCAGCGTGGCTCGCAAATCTTCGCGGAAGGTACCGCGACCAACCCGGTGATCTTCACCTCGCGTCAGTCGATCGAAGGGACCACCTCGCTGGAATCCGACGGCCAATGGGGTGGCCTGGTGATCGCCGGCCGCGCCCCGACCAATATCTGCCCGACCGGCGTCACGCCGCCGAACGTGGGCTGTAATACGGGTCAGATCGAAGGCACCAACGCCTTCTACGGCGGTAACTCGGTAGCCGATAATTCGGGCACGCTGAAATATGTCCGCGTCATGCACTCGGGCTTTGAAGTCCTGCCGGGCAACGAACTGAACGGCATCACCTTTGCCGGCGTCGGCAATGGCACCAAGGTGGAGTACGTTCAGGTCCACAACTCTTCGGACGACGGCATGGAAATGTTCGGCGGCACGGTCAATCTCAAGAACATCGTGCTGACCGGCAACTCGGATGACAGCCTCGACACCGACACCGGCTATCGCGGCAATATCCAGTTCCTGATCGTCAAGCAAAGCCAGACCCGCGGCGATCGTCTGTTTGAAATGTCGTGTGCTGGCAACGCGGCCTACTGCTCGCATCCGGTCATCTCCAACGCCACCCTGATCCGCCGTTCGTCGGTGGCGTCGAACGGTCTGGAAATCAATTCGGGCACCGACCTGACCCTGGTCAATTCGGTCATCGTCAACACCTCGTCGACCTCGACCTTCGGCATCCGCATCACCGGTGCGACCACCGAAACCGCTGCCCCGACCTTCCACTCGGTCTATATGGGCGGCTTCGCTACGGCCTTCGCCACGACCAACAACACGGCGGCCCTGTTCAACGGCGGCACCAACAACACGTCGGCCGGCACGATCACCCTGGCCGACTTCGTCAACGGCGCTAACGAAGCGGCTGTCCCGGTTCGCGCCGTATCGACGCTGAACTCGACCACAAACGCCACTTCGGTCAACGGTGTGGCCAACGGCAACTTCTTCACGACGGTCGACTATATCGGCGCCGTGAAGAATTCGAGCGACACCTGGTACGCGGGCTGGACCTGCGGCCTGACTGCCGGCTCGACCTGCTGATAAACGCACGGGCGGTTCGGGGTTACCCCCGCACCGCCCGTAATCCCTTCTTCGTATCAGCAAAGGCTAAACGCTATGAAAACCTATACCCAGTCGCTCGGCCTGATGCTGATGACGACCTCGGCCCTGGTGGCGCCCGCCGCCTTCGCCCAGACTGACCAGACCGCGGTTCCCGCCGACGCCCAGACCGTCGAAGTTACCGAGGCCACCCCGACAGAGGAAGTGACCGAGATCGTCGTGCGCGGGCGTAACGTGCCGAACACCATGCGCCGCACGGCCGAAGTCACGGCTATCCTGACCAATGAAGATCTGAAGCGCACGGGCGACGATTCCGCCGCCGCTGCTCTGACACGCGTCACCGGCTTGTCGCTGGTCGAAGGCCGCTTCGTCTATGTACGCGGACTTGGTGAGCGCTATTCATCGGCCCTGCTCAATGGCTCGCCGCTCCCTTCGCCGGAGCCGCTGCAACGCGTGGTTCCGCTTGACCTCTTCCCGTCTTCGATCCTGCAACGCGTGTCGGTCCAAAAGACCTATTCGGCGGAATATCCGGGTGAGTTCGGCGGCGGCGTCATCGACCTTCGCACGCTGAACACGCCGAAGACCCCCTTCTTTTCTATGGGCCTGAGCGTCAGCGGCAATTCCGAGACGACCTTCCAGGACGGTTATACCCATTATGGTTCGGACACCGATCCGATCGGCTTTGACGACGGCACCCGTTCGCTGCCGCCGGAGCTGCGCACGGCCCTGCATTCGGGCCGCCGTATCAATGCTGGCAACTACAGCGACGCTTCCGGCTATTACACGCCCGCCCAGTTGCAGAAGATCGGTCAGAGCTTCAGCAACGCATCGCTGAACCTCATCCAGCAGACGGATGCCCTGCCGGCGAATTTCAGCTTCAACCTGTCCGGCGGCACCAGCATGGACGTCGCCGGCGGTCAGTTCGGTTTCATCGGTCTGGTTGATTTCAGCAATGGCTGGAAGGCCCGTAACGGCATTCAGCAGGACGGCCGTATCGAAGGCACCGGCGCGGCGCGTACGGTAGAACTGGTCGGCGATTACACCTATCAGACCACGGAAAACAATGTCGGCCTGAACGGCTTGATCGGTATGGGCTACAATATCAACGGCCATAGCCTGCAGTGGACCAATCTGTTCATCCGCAACACGACCAAGCGGACTCGCGTCCGTGAAGGCAGCGATACGCGCAATACCGACAGCCTGACCCGCCGCGAAGACACGGGCTGGTATGCACGTCAACTGGTTATGTCGCAGTTGACCGGCCGCCATCCGCTGGCTGACAAGCTGGCTATGGACTGGCGTCTGGCCTATGCCAAGACCACCCGTGACGCGCCCTATGAGCGCGACATCACCTACTGGCAGGACGCTAACGGCGTCTTCTTCCACGCCGGTACGCAGCAGACCAACAATCTGCAATTCTCGAACCTTGAGGATGTGGCCGTCAGCGGCGGCGCCAGCCTGACCTATGATTTCAGCCTCGGTGAAGCGCGCGATGGCAAGCTGACCGGGGGTGTTGATTTCCTGGACAACAAGCGCGAGTCGGAAAACCGCTCGTTCCGCTTCAATCCGGGCACGGAGATCGCGGCAAACAATATCCAGTATTCGCGCGTCGATTATCTGTTCTCCGACGTCAATATCAGCCCCAACCGCTGGGTGTTGACCGAAACCACCAACCCGAATGCGGCCTATGACGGTGGTCTGTTCGTTAACGCGGCATACGCCAAGGTGGATGTCGAGATCATTCCGCTGGTCCGTCTGGCTGCCGGTTTGCGCTACGAATACGCCAAGCAGCGGGTCACCCTGAACAAGCTTTATGAAACGGACCAGGCGCCGGTTCAGGTTCCGGCTTTGAAGGAAGAGTATGTTCTGCCGACGGCGACCGTAACGTGGAACTTCCGTGAAAACATGCAGATCCGCGGTGGCGTGTCCAAGACCATCGGTCGTCCGCAATTCCGCGAACTGGCTCCGGCTCAGTATCTCGACCCGGAACAGGATCGTCTGTTTGTCGGTAACCCGTATCTGCGCGATACGGAACTGACCAACTTCGATGCGCGCTATGAGTGGTATTACGACGCCGGTTCGTACTTCACGGCGGGCGCCTTCTACAAGGACATCACCAATCCGGTCGAAGCCTCGCTTCTGGTTCAGGGCAACAGCCTGTTCCAGACCTATATCAACGCACCGGAAGCCACCCTCTATGGTGCGGAATTCGACTACAAGGGTCTCTTCGACTCGCCGGTCTCAGGGCCGTTCTTCGACAACAAGCGCTGGCTGCTTCAGGCGAACTACACCTACACCTCGTCCGAGGTGAAGGCCACGGGCTCCCAGTCGATTATCGACAGCAATGGCCAGACGCAACCCGCGACCAACTTCATCATCTCCGGCTCGCGCATGCAGGGTCAGGCCGAGAACGTGGCCAATCTGCAGTTCGGCTGGGAAGACTCCGAAGCCAAGTCGCAGGCCACCTTCCTCGTTACCTATGTGTCCGAGCGCATCTCCGCGCGCGGCAACCCCTCGAGCGGCGTCGCCGATTATATCCAAGAGCCGGGCGCGACGCTCGACTTCGTCTACCGCAAGGGCTTCACGGCTTTTGGTCGTGACCTCAACCTTGGTGTGGAAGTGCGCAACCTGACAGGAACGAAGTTCCAGGAGTATCAGGAAGAGGTCAAGCGCGTGGACGTCAACAAGTATGATCTGGGTCAAAGCGTCTCGGTCAGCCTGTCGACTCAGTTCTAATCGCCTATCGCTGCCCGGTTCGCCGGGCAGCCCTTTCTTCATGATCAAACTCAAAAGCCCTCCGGAACGATCCGAAGGGCTTTTCTTTATCTCGATAGGGTCACCGAAACCCCGACGCAATCGGGGGAACGAAGACTATTTCGCGGCCCTGGCCTTTTCCTCGTCGCTGAGGCGCTGGAACAGCAGGTCCACCATCTCCTCGGCGTTTTCGTCGGTCGCGGTCGAGGCCTCGACGCCGCAGTAGCTCTGATCCGGCAGACGGCCCCAGACGACCAGCGGCGCGTAGTAGCGTGCGAGGTCGCTCAACGCTTCGTGCTGCTCCTGAGCCGCGGTGTCGGGCAGGACCAGCATGCCGTCAAAGCGCTGCGAACGGACGAGGTCTTTCAGCGCGCCCTGACGCTTGGCCGGGGTCTTGAGCACCAGAAGCTCGTAGCCGCGCTTGAAAACGGCCTGGGTGAGGGCGCCCATCAGGCTCAGCAGGTGCGGGTCGCGCAGCTTGCGCTCGCCGTCGTCGGGCAGGACCAGACCGATGGTGCGCGTGCGCTTGAGGCGCAGGTTACGCGCCGCCTGATTGACGACATAGCCATTTTCCTCGGCGATGGCCGTGATCTTGTCGCGCAAGGGCTTCGGGATCAGCGGACTTCCGGCCAGGGCCCGCGATACCGTGGATACCGAAACCCCGGCCATGCGGGCGATATCGGCCATCTTGAGCGGGGCGGTGGTCGAAAGAGTATCTGTGGTCATTGTCTCCTCAAGGGGTGCGGACGGGCCGGAACGGGCGCATCATCGCGCCAGCCACCCGCCATCGACGGGGATAATAACCCCGTTTACGTAATTTGACACGCGCGAAGCCAAAAAAACCGTCGCGCCGCCCAAATCTTCGGGTGTACCCCAGCGCGAAGCCGGGATTCGGTCGAGAATCGCCTTCGCCCGTTCGGGGTCGCTCTGCAGCCCTTCGGTCAGTTCCGTGGCCATGTAACCGGGCGCTATGGCGTTGACATTGATGCCCTTGGCCGCCCATTCGTTGGCCAGAAGACGGGTGATGCCTGCGACGCCGGACTTCGACGCCGTATAGGACGGCACGCGGATGCCGCCCTGAAACGACAGCAGCGAGGCGGTGTTGATGATCTTGCCGTGGCCCTGCGCGATCATATGACGGCCGGCGGCCTGACACATGAAGAACAGGGTCTTGAGGTTGAGGTTCATCACCGCATCCCAGTCTTCTTCACTGAACGCGGTGACGTCGCCACGGCGGATCGAGCCGGCATTGTTGACGAGGACGTCGAGCCCGCCCATGACCTTCAGGGTTTCGGCGACGATGTCGCCTACCGGCGCGATTGAGGTCAGATCGGCGCGGATGAAGTGAAACCTGCGACCCAATGCCGCCACCTTTTCCGCCGTGGCGTCCGCGCCAGACGAACCGACGGCGCAGATATCGGCCCCGGCTTCGGCCAGAGCCAGCGCCATGCCCTGACCCAGACCGCGATTGGCGCCAGTGATCAGGACGGTTTTTCCGGAAAGGTCGAACATGGAGGCAGCGGACATGAAATTCCCTACGTAAAAATAGCGGTGATTATATTTGATCCATGATGATTGAACGGGATCGTTGGCTCATTGTCATCAGGCTTTGCCCCATGCTAGAGCATCAGCCATTGCTTTTCCAATCCTTTGAATCGCTGGGCCTGCCATGATCATCTCCGCCTCGACCGATTACCGCGAAGCCGCCCGGCGCCGTCTGCCGCCGTTCCTGTTTCACTATATCGACGGCGGGGCCTATGCCGAGCACACCTTGAAGCGCAATGTTGCGGACCTGTCGGATGTGGCCCTGCGTCAGCGTGTGCTGAAGGATGTGGCGTCTCTGAGCCTCGAAACCGAGCTGCTGGGGCAGAAGCTGGCCATGCCGATGGCGCTGGCCCCGGTCGGTCTGACCGGCATGTACGCCCGCCGCGGCGAGGTGCAGGCCGCGCGCGCCGCGCAGAAGGCGGGGATCAATCTGACGCTGTCGACCGTCAGCGTCTGCCCGATCGAAGAGGTGCAGGCCAAGTGCGACAACCCGATCTGGTTCCAGCTCTATGTGCTGAAGGATCGGGGCTTCATGAAAAACGCGCTGGAGCGCGCGCAGGCGGCCGGCATCACCACGCTTGTCTTCACGGTGGACATGCCGGTGCCGGGCGCGCGCTACCGCGACGCCCATTCGGGCATGAGCGGCCCGAACGCTGAAATCCGCCGTCTGTGGCAGGCCATGACCCATCCGCACTGGGCCTTCGACGTCGGTCTCATGGGCACGCCGCACGATCTGGGCAATGTGTCGAAATATCTGGGCAAGGCGACGGGCCTGGCCGACTATATCGGCTGGCTGGGGGCCAATTTCGATCCGTCAATCTCGTGGAAGGATCTGGAGTGGATCCGGGACTTCTGGAAGGGCCCCATGGTCATCAAGGGCATTCTCGACCCCGAGGACGCCAAGGACGCCGTGACGTTCGGGGCCGATGGTATCGTGGTGTCGAACCACGGCGGTCGTCAACTCGACGGCGTCCTGTCGTCGGCGCGCGCCCTGCCGGCCATTGCCGATGCGGTGAAGGGCGACCTGACCATACTGGCCGACTCCGGCATCCGCACGGGCCTCGACGTGGTGCGTATGCTGGCCCTGGGGGCGGACGGCGTGCTGCTGGGCCGGGCCTTCATCTACGCGCTGGCCGCCGGTGGTGAGGCGGGGGTGACCAATCTGCTCAGCCTGTTCGAGAAGGAGATGCGCGTGGCCATGGCCCTGACCGGCGTCAAGTCGATCAGCCAGATCAGCCGCGACTGTCTGGTGCGCGAAGGCCTGGCCTGAGCCTCCGCTCTAGGCACGGACGCCGGACAGGGCTAGGTTTCCCCAACGACAGAGGGAAGAACCATGGCGACGTTTGTTCTGGCGATGAATGTCTCGATCGACGGCTATGTCGATGACGAGGGCGGCAATCTGGTCATGGGCCCCCCCAGCCAGACGCATTTCGACCTGTGGACCGAGACCGTGGAAGCCTATGCCGGCAGCCTCTATGGCCGCCGCATGTACGAACTCATGCGCTACTGGGACGACGACCGGCCCGAATGGGACGCGTCGCTGCGCAGGTTCGCTTTGGCCTGGCGCAGGCTGCCCAAATGGGTCGTGTCGAGTACGCTCGACTCCGCAGGACCGAACGCCACGCTCATTTCAGGCGATATCGAAGCCCGTATCCGCGAACTGAAGGCGCAGAAAGAAGGCACGATCAGCGTCACGGGCCCGCAACTGGCGGGTCTGGTGACGCGTATGGGGCTGATGGACGAGTACCATCTGCACGTGCGTCCGTGCGTGCTCGGTCGGGGCAAGCCGCTGTTTAGCGACGAACCGCCACCGCTGCGGTTGGTATCGAGCCGGTTGATCGACGAGGATACGGTGCATCTGGTCTACCGGCCGGCGTAGAGATCTATCCCCGCCGGTGAAGGCGGGGATAGTCTCGCGGTTCAGGCTCGCTCAGGCAAAGCGGCGCGCGCCCAGCACGCAGGCCACGATGGCCAGCATGACAACCAGCACTTCCGGCCCGACCGGTTCGTGCAGCACGACGGCGGCGATGATCAGGGCCAGAAAGGGCTGCAGCAGTTGCAACTGTCCGATCGAGGCGATGCTGCCCAGCGACAGGCCGCGATACCAGAAGAAGAAGCCGATCAGCATGGAAAAGATCGACACATAGCCGACGCTGATCCATGCGGGCGCTGAAATGGCGGCGGGATCGGCGGGCAGGGTCAGCAGCATCACCGGGCCCATGACGGGCAGGGCGATCAGCAGCGCCCAGCAGATAACCTGCCAGCCGCCGAGCCTGCGCCCCAGACGTCCGCCTTCGGCATAGCCCAGCCCGCAGACGACGATGGCGGCCAGCATCAGCAGGTCGCCTGCGGGGGAAACCGCGAAACCCTGCATCAGGGCAAAGGCGAGGATGCAGGCTGCGCCGAGGCCTGAGAACAGCCAGAACAGACGCGACGGGCGCTTTTCGCCCAGAAGCGTAGCGAACAGGGCCGTACACAGCGGCAAAAGCCCGGTGAAGACGATGGAATGCACCGAAGGGATGGATTGCAGGGCGAGGGCAGTCAGCAGCGGAAAGCCGACGACGGTGCCGCCCGCGACGAGGAGCAGCGGGACGATCTCGCGTTTACGCGGCCATGGGGCGCGGAAGGCCCACAGGCACACGGCCCCCACCACGGCGGCGATGGTCGCCCGCGCCCCGGTCAGAAACAGAGGCGACATTTCCAGCACGGCGACGCGCGTGGCGGGCAGGGAACCGGCAAAGGCGACGACGGCGATCAGGCCGCTGATCCAGGCGTCGGTATTGGCGAGAGATTTGGTCTGGGCTGCAGTGGTCATGGCCGGCTTATGGCCGCCGGGGACTGGCGCGGACAGATACATTCCGGTAAAGTTCGATCAAACTGTACCGGTACAAAAGGCAGAACACTTGCCCGACGCCTCTCACGACCTGACCCTGACCCACCGCGTCATGCGGCTCATCCGCGACCAGATCGCCCGCCGGCAATTGTCGGCAGGGGCGCGGTTGCCGTCGATCCGCGCCTTTGCCGAGGCGCAGAAGGTGTCCAAATCGACGGTGGTCGAAGCCTATGACCGCCTGCTGGCCGAAGGGGTGATCACCGCCCGGCGCGGGGCAGGCTATTTCGTCGCCGCAGCCCCTGCGCCCCTGTCTCTGGCCGAGATCGGGCCGCAACTCGACCGCCAGATCGATCCGCTATGGGTGTCGCGGCAGTCTTTGGAAACGAAGGACTACCTCAAGCCCGGTTGCGGCTGGCTGCCGCCGGAATGGATGCCGGAAGACGATATCCGTCGCGCCTTGCGGGCGCTGGCGCGCAATCCCAAGGCCGACCTGCTCGACTATTCGACCCCCGCCGGACACGCGGGCCTGCGGCAACTTCTGTCGCGACGGCTGGCGGAAAAGGATATCGAGGCCGCCCCCGGCCAGATCATCCTGATGGATTCGGCGACCCAGGCCATCGAACTTCTGTGCCGTTTTCTGCTGCGGCCCGGCGACACGGTTCTGGTCGACGATCCCTGCTATTTCAACTTTCTGGCCAAGCTGCGCGCCCATCAGGTGCAGGTCATCGGCGTGCCCTATACGCCGACCGGGCCGGACATGGCGGTGCTGACCGCCGCGCTGGAAACCCATCGCCCGCGCCTCTACCTGACCAATACGGCCATGCACAATCCCACGGGCGCCAGCCTGTCGCCGGTCAATGCCCACCGCCTGCTCAAGCTGGCCGAGGCGCACGATCTGACCATTATCGAAGACGATATCTACAGCGACTTCGAACTGGAGCCGGGGCCGCGCCTGTCGGCCTTCGACGGCTTCGAGCGCGTGGTCTATGTCGGCGGCTTCTCCAAGGCCCTGTCGGCCTCGATCCGGCTGGGCTATGTCGCGGCGCGCGCAGACTGGATCGAAGCGCTGACCGACCTGAAGATCGCCACCCTGTTCTCCAGCCAGACCTTCGCCGCCGAACTGGTCTGTCAGGTGCTGAGCGACGGCCATTATCGCAAGCATCTGGACGCATTGCGTCAGAGACTGGCCGCCGTGCGCGGACCGACCGCCGAACGGTTGGAAGGGGTAGGGCTGAAACCGTGGCTGCGGCCGCAGGCGGGCATGTTCCTGTGGTGCGAACTGCCGGAAGGGCAGGACGCCTCCGACCTCGCGCGTCGGGCGCTGGCAGAGCGCATCGTGCTGGCGCCCGGCGATGCCTTCAGCGTCAGCCATACCGCTACCCGCTTCCTGCGCTTTAATATCGCCCAGTCGCTGGACCCGCGCCTGTTCGCCTTCCTTAAGGCCAATGTCCGTTGATCCGTACTATGGATGAGGTAGGGTAAGCGCATGACGACCTACCGCTTCGGCCCCTTTCTGCTCGATCCGCGCAACCGCCAGCTCAGCGGTCGTGAGGGCCCGGTGGAGTTGAACGCCCGCTATCTGGACGCGCTGGCCCTGATGGTGCGCGAGCCGGGGCAGTTGATCACCAAGGACCGCTTTCTGGACGAGGTGTGGCGCGGTGTGCCGGTCACCGACGAAGCCCTGACCCAGTGCATTCGTACGCTCAGGCGGCAACTGGGCGACACCGCCGTCAATCCGCGCTTCATCGAGACGGTGACCAAGCACGGCTACCGCTTCATCGCCCCGGTCGAGGTGGCACAGGAGGCGGTCGCCGAACCTGCGCCGGCGATGCCAAGGCCCGTGTCGGTCAAGGCGGTTCGCGCGCCGGTCTGGCGCGAAGGACTGGCGGCCGCCGGCGGGGCCTGCGTCGCCGGTTTGCTCGGCGGACTGATCTACGGTTTTGCCGCGGCGGCTCAGCCGGGGGCGGGCATGGGGGCGGTGTCGGTCCTGCTGGTGGTGCTGTGTCTGACCCTGATCGTGGCCGGGCTCGGCGGGGCCGGAGTCGGTTTCGGCATCGCCGCCGCCGGGCGGACCTCCGGGCCCGAAGCCGTGCGGCTGACGCTCGGCGGTGCGGCGGGCGGTCTGGTCGTCGGGGCGGTGGTCAAGCTGATCGGGCTGGACGCCTTCACCCTGTTGTTCGGACACGGCCCCGAAGGCATGACCGGCGCGCCGGAAGGCCTGTTGTTGGGGGGCGCGGTCGGTTTCGGCCTGTGGCTGACCGGGCGGATGTCGGGCCTGCGCAAGGGCATGGCTTTGGCGGCTCTCAGCGGCGCGCTGACGGGCGGGCTTATTCCGGTGATGGGCGGGCGCGGTATGGCGGGCAGTCTGTACGAACTGGGTCAGCGTTTCCCGGACTCGCGGCTGAGTCTCGATCCGCTGTGGCGGCTGCTCGGGGATGAGGGTTTCGGACCGCTCAGCCAGATCGTCGCCGGCGTGCTGGAAGGCGCACTGTTCGGCGGCTGCATAGCCGGGGCGATCGGGCTGTATCGGCGCGCAAACGAAAACCCCCGCACCTGAGATGCGGGGGCATTAAAGCTGGTAGACCCGGTTTTTAGCCGAAACGGCCGCCGATATAGTCCGAGGTCTTTTCGCACTTCGGCTTGACGAACAGTTCTTCCGTCGGGCCGAACTCGACCATCTTGCCCAGGTACATGAAGCCCGTATAGTCCGACAGGCGCGCGGCCTGCTGCAGGTTGTGGGTCACGATGATGATGGTCAGGTCGCGCTTCAGCTCTTCAAGCGTGTCCTCCAGCTTGGCCGTCGAGATGGGGTCGAGCGCCGAGGCTGGTTCGTCGAGCAGCAGGATTTCCGGCTCGACCGCGATGCCGCGGGCCACGCACAGACGCTGCTGCTGACCGCCCGAAAGCGACAGGCCGGACTTGTTCAGCTTGTCCTTCACTTCGTCCCACAGGGCGGCGCGGCGCAGGGCCTTTTCCACCACTTCGTCCATCTGCGTCTTGGACTTCTTTTCGTACAGCTTCACGCCGAAGGCCACATTGTCGTAGATCGACATGGGGAAGGGGGTCGGCTTCTGGAACACCATGCCGACGCGGGCGCGCAGGGCCGTCAGGTCGACCTTGGAGCCCAGAATATTCTCGCCGTCGATCAGGATTTCGCCCTCGGCGCGCTGACCCGGATAGAGGTCGTAGATGCGGTTCATGGTGCGCAGAAGCGTCGACTTGCCGCAGCCGGACGGACCGATCAGGGCCGTGATGCCGTTGCGCTTGACCGGCATGGACACGCCGAACAACGACTGATGCGTGCCGTAGTAGAAGTTGAGGTTCCGCGTTTCCAGCACAAGCTGATCGGCCGGGGGCGGGGTGATGACGCTTTGGAAATCGGTGTCGGACATGACGAGGCCTTACTTGTGATCTTTGTCGCGGGCGAGCCAGCGGCCCAGGATATTGACGCCCAGCACCGCCAGCGTAATCAGCAGCGCGCCGGCCCAGGCGAGCGTGTTCCACGTCTCGTAGGGGCTCATGGCGAAGGGATAGATAGCGCCGGGCAGGCTGGCGAAGGGCTTCGACATGTCGAAGCTGAGGAACTGGTTGTTGAGCGCGGTGAACAGCAGCGGCGCGGTTTCGCCGGAGATGCGGGCAAAGCCCAGCAGGCCGCCGGTCAGCATACCCGCGCCGGCCGCCTTCCAGATGATGCTGCGCACCGTGACCCACTGAGACGCGCCCAGCGCCATGCCGGCTTCGCGCAGGGCATTGGGCTGAAGGTTCAGGATGTCTTCGGTGGTGCGGGTGACGATGGGCGTGGCGAGGATGCCCAGCGCGATGGCCCCGGCCCAGCCGGAGAAGCCGCCGGTGGGCACGACGACCCACCAGTAGACGAACAGGCCGATCAGGATGGACGGGGCCGACAGCAGCACGTCGTTGAGGAAGCGCACGACGTGGCCGTAAGGGGTGTCGCCGCCGATCTCGGCCAGCCAGGTGCCGGCCAGCACGCCGATGACGACGGCGATCAGCATGGCGAACCCGCACATCAGCACCGAGCCGACGATGGCGTTACGCAGGCCGCCGGGCGAATCCGGGGCCGGCGTGTCGGCGGTGAACAGCATCAGGTCCACGCCGCCGACGCCCTTGGTCAGCAGCGAGAACATGATGAGGGCCAGCGCGCCGAGGGCGACGAGAGCCGCGCCTGTGCAGACGACGACGAAGGCCTGATTGGCGAATTTGCGGCGAAGGGCGCGATCCATGGTCATGCCTCCTAGTAACGCTGCGAGGACAGGAGCGCCCGGGCAATGGCCAGGACGGTGAAGGTGATCAGGAACAGCACCAGACCCAGTGCGATCAGCGAGGCCAGGTGTACGCCCGACGCTTCGTTGAACTCGTTGGCGATGGTCGAGGCCAGCGTCGAGCCCGAGGCGAACAGCGAGTCGGGGAAGCGGTGCGAATTGCCGATGATGAAGGTCACGGCCATGGTCTCACCCAGGGCGCGGCCAAAGCCCAGCATGACGACGCCGATCATGCCCTTCTTGACATAGGGGATCAGGACCGAACCGACGACTTCGAACGAGGTGCAGCCGAGGCCGAAGGCGGCTTCGCGGACCTGCGGCGGGATCGAGCGGAACAGTTCGCGGAACACCGCCGACATATAGGGCAGGATCATGATGGCCAGTACGATGGAGGCCGTGAAGATGTTGGCCCCGTTGGGCACGCCGGCCAGCAGCTTGCCCCAGAAGCTTTCGGGGTCGAGATTGGTCAGGATGGGCAACTGGATTGTACGCGCAAACCACGGCGCGAAGACGAACAGGCCCCACATGCCGTAGACGATCGACGGGATGCCGGCCAGCAGTTCAATGGCGGTCGAGATCGGCTGGGCGATGGCCTTGGGGCAATACTGCGTCAGGAAGACCGACACGCAGACCGCGATGGGTAGGGCGATGGTCAGCGACAGGACGGCGGTGATCAGCGTGCCGACGATGGGGCCCGCCGCGCCGTAGACTTCGGTGACCGGGTTCCACGAACTCGAGGTCAGGAAGCCGAAGCCGAACTTCGAGATGGCGGGCCAGCCGCCGATGAACAGGGCGATGATCAGGCCGCCCAGAGTCAGCAGCAGGGTCGTTGCCGCCGCGAAGGCGAGGCCACGGAAGATCGGGTCCACCGGGTCCGGGTGGCGGGCGGTCTGAAGAGACATGTGGTTTTCCATAAGCTTACTGACCGGAAGTGGCGGAGGCGGCCGCAGCCGGGGCGGCAGGTGCGTAGACCGGCTGGCCGTCTGCGCCCACGATCCGGGTCCACTGGGCGCGCATCATCTGCTTCACTTCGGCGGGCAGGGGAACGTAGTGCATCTTGGTCGCCAGCGGGTCGCCGTGGGTGTAGGCCCAGTCGAAGAAGGTCAGGGCGGCGCGGGCGCTGGCCGGCTTGTCCTGCTTTTTGTGCATGACGATGAAGACGGTGGCGGTGATCGGCCAGGCGTTGGCGCCCGGCTGATCGAGCAGCAGGAGCTGGTTGCCCGGCGCATTGGCCCAGTCTGCGCCGGCGGCGGCAGCGGCGAAGGCGTCGATCGACGGGGCGATCATGTGGCCGTCGTGATTGCGCATATTGGCAACTGCGGTGCCGGTGCGCGCGGCGACGGCGAATTCGACATAACCGATCGAGCCGAGGGTCTGCTTGACGAAGGCCGAGACGCCTTCATTGCCCTTACCGCCCAGACCCACCGGCCATTCCAGCGCATCGGCCGCGCCGACCTCTTCCTTCCAGGTGGGGCTGACCTTGGCCAGATAGTTGGAGAAGAGGAAGGTGGTGCCCGAACCATCGGCGCGGTGCACGACCGTGATCGGCAGGTGCGGCAGCTTCAGGCCGGGATTGAGCGCGGCGATGGCCGGGTCGTCCCAGCGCTTGACCTTGCCCATATAGATGTCGGCGATCAGCGGACCGGTCAGATTGATCTGACCCGTCTTGACGTCGGGCAGGTTCACGATGGGCACGATGCCGCCCATGACGATGGGGAATTGCAGCAGGCCCGATTCGTCGAGATCGGCGGGCTTCACGGGTTTGTCCGTCGCGCCGAAATCGACCGTCTTGACCTTGATCTGACGAACGCCACCGCCGGAGCCGATCGACTGATAGTTCAGGCGCACGCCCGTCGTGTCCTTATAGGTTTCGGCCCATTTTGCACCCAGAGGCGCGAAGAAGGTCGAACCGGCGCCGGTAATGTCGCCCGCCGCCGGCGCGTCCGCACCCTCAGCCGTCGCGGCACCCTTGTCGGAGCACGCGGTCAGCAGAAGCAGCGCGCCGAGCGCCAGGGCGAAGGGTTTGAACATACTCGTCTCCGATGATCCGGCGGACACGCTTCCGGCAAGAAGGTCGTATCCGAATCCAACCACCGGTAAATCACCGCTGCGTTAAACTAATATGACGCAGGGGTAAACGGCAGGCGGCGCCGAAAGGCTGAGGCGGCATTACAACAGTTTTATGACGGTTATGTGAAAGTCGCCGACCGTAAGCGCGCTTTACCGCCGACGTGACCTTATTTCAGCACGAACAGCCAGCGCATGACCTCGCGCAGTTCGCTGATCAGTGCGTCGCGCTTGATGTCGGGATTGGAAATGGCGCGGATCCTCATGCCGTCGAACAGCATACCGATAATCTCGCTCCGCGCATCCAGCCGGGCCGGATCGCAGTCGGGATTGAGCCGCCGGCACAGTTGACGGCCCAGTTCACGCTCCTGCACATCGGCGGCCTGAACGATGGCGGAAACGCGTGGATTGCGGGCGGCTTCGGCCATGACTTCGAGCGCCAGGCCGCTGTTATCCGGGCAGTATTTGTGTTCGATGGCGAAGGTAATGGTCTGGAGCAAGGTGTCCAGAAGCTGATCGTCGGGCGTGGAATCCCATTCGGCGAACTTGGCGCGCATCTCGGCCAGGTCGTTGGCGACGATGGCCTCGATAATGGCTTCCTTGTTGGCAAAATAGCGGTAGATGACGCCGACGCTCATCTTCGCTTCGGCCGCGATGTCGGCCATGGAGGCGCCGTGGAAGCCGGAACGCCTGACGCAGCGCAATGTGGCGTCGAGGATCTGCTGGCGGCGCTCTTCGCGGCTCTGTCGCGGACGCGGCGCGGGAGGGGATTCGGTAAGGGGGAACTCTAAAGCTTTACTGTTCATCCGCGGCGGCAAACCCTTCGTATGTAAGGGGTTAACATTTTTTAATGTTGTGGGTGCGCTTGACATACACCAAAAAGGTGCGTATTGCCAGAAAAAATGAGAATGATCGTTCACTCTCAGTCTTTGCTGACAGTTTTTTGCAAGCCTGCACGACAGGTATATAGTATGTTTTGCGTTGCACACTTCGATCTGCGCCGAAGTATCCGGCGGCATTTTAAAAGTGACCTGACATTTCGTTCCGGAGAGAGACCCGCATGAGATCGCAATCCCCCCTGATGAAGCCCGCAGCGGTGGTGCTGGCGCTCGGCCTCGCGCTGACGGCCTGCGGCAAGAAGGAAGGCGGCCCCGGCGGCGGCATGGGCGCAGGCGGTCCGACCGAGGTCGGCATCGTCGTCGTGTCCTCGGAGCCGGTCAATCTCACGGCGGAACTGTCGGGCCGGACATCGGCCTATCTGCTGTCGGACGTGCGTCCGCAGGTCAGCGGCATCGTCAAGGCGCGCCTGTTCACCGAAGGCGGCTACGTCAAGGCCGGTCAGCCCCTCTATCAGATCGACGCCGCGCCGTTCCAGGCGGCTTATGCCCAGGCGCAGGCGCAACTGGCGCAGGCCGAGGCGAACCTGACCTCATCGCGCCTGCGGGCCGAACGCTACGCCGAACTGGTCAAGATCAACGCCGTGTCCAAGCAGGACAATGACGACGCTCAGGCCGCCTACGCTCAGGCCAAGGCGACGGTCGCCGCCGGTCAGGCCGCTGTACAGACAGCGGGCATCAATGTTGGCTACACCAAGGTGATGGCCCCGATTTCGGGCCGTATCGGCAAGTCGAACGTCACGCCGGGCGCGCTGGTCACGGCGGCGCAGGCCACCGAGCTGACGCGCATCCAGAACATCGAGAGCATCTATCTCGACATCAATCAGTCGGTGACCGAGTTGATGGCGCTTCGCCGCGCCACCGCCGCCGGCCAGATCGGCGAGGCCGCCACGGCCGATGTCGAGCTGGTTCTGGAAGACGGCACGGTCTATCCGCTGAAAGGCAAGCTGCAATTCTCGGACGTCAGCGTCGATGAATCGACCGGCACGGTGACGCTGCGCGCCCTGTTCCCCAACCCCAACGGCGTCCTCCTGCCGGGCATGTACGCCAAGGCGCGCATCGTTTCGGGCGTGGTCGGCAACGGCATTCTGGTGCCGCAGCCCGCCGTGACCCGCGATCCGAAGGGCAACGCCACGGTGATGGTGGTCGGTAAGGAAAACAAGGCCGAGATGCGCCCGATCAAGGTGGCGCAGACGGTCGGCGACAAGTGGCTGGTGACCGAAGGTCTGCAGCCGGGCGAAAAGGTGATCGTCGAGGGTCTGCAAAAGATCCGTCCCGACGCGCCGGTCAAGCCCGTCAGCATGACCGCGGCCAAGGAAGGTCAGCCCGCTCCGGCGGCGGCCGAGGCCCCTAAGGCTAAGTAATATAAGCGTTTTTAACTTAAGGCTTGCGGCGCGACGCCCGAATTGTGTCTGCCGCAGGCCTCTGAACTCTGATCCGGCGTCCGCCGGGCCGCTCTGATCCTTCCCCGCGTAGCCGGGGAGACGGCGGGCCCCGGCTGCGTCCTTCAATCTGACTGCATTCGTCCCTGCAAAGGCCCCGTCATGATCTCGCGTTTCTTCATTCATCGTCCGATCTTCGCGTGGGTGGTGGCCATCGTCATCATGATGGCGGGCCTTCTGTCCATCGCCAACCTGCCGATCGCCCAGTATCCGCAGATCGCCCTGCCGCAGGTGTCGGTCAGCGCCTTCTATCCGGGGGCGTCGGCGAAAACCGTCGAAGACTCGGTCACGCAGATCGTCGAGCAGCAGATGAAGGGCATCGACGGTTTGCTTTACATGAACTCGACCTCGGATTCGAGCGGCGCGGCTTCGATCACCCTGACCTTCAAGGCGGGAACGGATCCGGACATCGCGCAGGTTCAGGTGCAGAACAAGCTGCAGTCGGCGGTGCCGCTGCTGCCGCAGGAAGTGCAGCAGCAGGGTCTGACCGTGGCCAAGGCGACCTCGAGCTTCCTGATGGTCGTCGGTCTTTATTCGGATGACCCCAACGTCACCGACCACGACCTCGGCGACTACATGTCTTCGACCCTGGTCGATCAGATCAGCCGCGTCGACGGTGTCGGCACCATCCAGAATTTCGGTGCGCAGTACGCCATGCGCATCTGGCTCGATCCGGCCAAGCTGACCAGCTACAATCTGACGCCCAGCGACGTGATGGGGGCCATTCGCGCCCAGAACACGCAGGTCTCGGCGGGTCAGCTCGGCGGGCTCCCGGCGGTGAAGGGCACGGCGCTCAACGCCACCATTACGGCCCAGTCGCGCCTGACCAATATCGACCAGTTCCGCAACATCATCCTCAAGAATTCCGCCGGCGGCGCTGTCGTGAAGCTTGAGGACGTGGCGCGCATCGAACTGGGCGCGCAGCAATACGGCGGCACGGCCAAGTTCAACGGCCGTCCGGCCACCGGTATCGCCATCAGCCTGTCGACGGGCGCCAACGCGCTCGACACCGCCAATGCGGTCAAGGCCAAGATGGTGGAGCTGGAAAAGAACTTCCCCAAGGGCTACCACTACGTCGTGCCCTTCGACACCACGCCGTTCATCGAGCTGTCGATCCATGAGGTCGTGAAGACCCTGATCGAAGCCGTCGTGCTGGTGTTCGTCGTCATGTTCCTCTTCCTGCAAAACTGGCGCGCGACGATCATCCCGACCATCGCCGTGCCGGTCGTGCTTCTGGGCACCTTCGGGGTGCTGGCGGCCTTCGGTTACTCGATCAATACGCTGACGCTGTTCGGGCTTGTGCTCGCCATCGGCCTCCTCGTCGACGACGCCATCGTCGTGGTCGAAAACGTCGAGCGGGTGATGCACGAAGAGAAGCTGCCGCCCATGGCCGCGACCATCAAGTCGATGGAAGAAATCACCGGGGCCCTGGTCGGCATCGCGCTGGTCCTGTCGGCGGTGTTCGTGCCGATGGCCTTCTTCGGCGGCTCGCAAGGCGTCATCTACCGCCAGTTTTCGATCACGCTCGTCTCGGCCATGGCCCTGTCGGTCGTCGTCGCCCTGATCCTGACGCCGGCGCTCTGCGCCACCCTGCTCAAGGCGTCGGATGCCGAGCACGCGGAAAAGAAGGGCTTCTTCGGCTGGTTCAACCGCAACTTCGACCGTCTGGCCAATGGTTACCGCGGTACGGTCGGCAAGATCCTGACCCAGGGCGGTCGCTACATGATCGTCTTTGCGGTGATCGTAGGTCTGATGGCCTTCCTGTTCACGCGTATTCCGACCTCCTTCCTGCCGGATGAAGACCAGGGCATCCTGTTCACCATCGTGCAACTGCCGCCGGGCGCGACCGAAGAACGCACCAATGTCGTGCTGGATCAGATCGCGGCGCATTTCGCCAAGGACGAAGCCGTCGAATCCGCCTTCACCGTGTCGGGCTTCTCCTTCTCCGGTCCCGGTCAGAACGCCGGCATGGCCTTCGTGCGCCTCAAGGATTTCGAGGAGCGTCATTCGGAAGCACTGAAGGCTCCGGCCGTCGCCGGGCGCGCCATGGGGGCGTTCAGCCAGTTCCGCGACGCCATGGCCTTTGCCATCGTGCCGCCGGCCGTGACCGAACTCGGCAACTCGTCGGGCTTCGACCTTCAGCTCAAGGACGTCGGCGGCCTCGGCCACGACGCCCTGCTCAATGCCCGCAATCAGGTGCTGGGCATGGCGTCGCAGAACCCCAGCCTGATGGCTGTGCGTCCGAACGGCATGGAAGACACGCCGGAACTGAAACTCGAAATCGATCAGGTGGCCGCCGGTGCGATGGGCGTCAGCCTGAGCGATATCAATGCCACCCTGTCGACCGCCATGGGCGGGGCCTATGTCAACGACTTCATCGACCGCAACCGCGTGAAGAAGGTCTTCGTGCAGGCCGACGCGCCCTTCCGCATGAAGCCTGAGGACCTGAATCAGTGGTATGTCCGCAACGATCAGGGCCAGATGGTGCCGATGTCGGCCTTCACCACGGCGCACTGGGCCTACGGCTCGCCGCGTCTGGAGCGTTACAACGGCTCACCGTCCATGAACCTGCAGGGTATGGCCGCGCCGGGCAAGTCGTCGGGTCAGGCCATGGCCGAGATGGAGAAGATCATCGCTCAGCTTCCGGCCGGCATTTCCTACGAGTGGACGGGCCTGTCCTTGCAGGAAAAGCAATCCGGCGCCGAAGCCCCTATGCTCTACGCCCTGTCGATCTTCGTGGTCTTCATCCTGCTGGCGGCGCTCTACGAGAGCTGGTCGATCCCGGTGGCCATCGTCATGGTCATCCCGCTGGGCGTGCTGGGGGCGCTGGTCGCCACCATGCTGCGCGGCCTGACCAACGACATCTACCTGCAGGTCGCGCTTCTGACTATCATCGGTCTGTCGGCCAAGAACGCCATCCTCATCGTGGAATTCGCCAAGCATAACCATGAAAAGGGTATGGAACTGATCGAAGCGACGCTGCAGGCCGCCCGCGTGCGTCTGCGCCCGATCATCATGACCTCGCTGGCCTTCACCTTCGGCATCCTGCCGCTCTTCTTCGCCAATGGCGCGGGGTCGGGCAGCCAGAACGCCATCGGTACGGGTCTGGTCGGCGGCATCCTGTCGGCGACCTTCCTGGCGGTGTTCTTTATCCCGCTGTTCTTCGTCATCATTGAAAAACTGTTCAAAGCGGACGAAAAGCACCTTAAGTCCCGTGAAGCCGAGCGTGCTGCGCTGGCGGCGCTGGAACAGTCGCGTCACAACCGTGAGGACCACTAATGACACGTTCGCTTAAACTCGGTCTGATGCTCCCGGCCACGGCTCTGGTCCTCAGCGCCTGCACCATGGCCCCCAGCTACGAGCGCAGCGTCCTGCCGGTGCCGGATCAGTTCCCGACCGCGGCTGCGGCGCAAGGGGCTTCGGCGGAAACCTTGCCATGGAAGTCGGTCTTCCTCGATCCGCGCCTTCAGGCGGTGATCGAGCAGTCGCTGTCGAACAATCGCGACCTGCGGGTAGCGGCGCTCAATGCCGAGCGCGTGCGGGCCCAGTACCGCGTGCAGCGCGCCAGCCTGTTTCCGTCGGTCGATGGTTCGGTGAGCGGTCGCCGCGGCGATACCGGCACCGGGACGGACACCGAATCCTACAGCGCCGATATCGGGGCCTCGTGGGAACTGGACCTGTTCGGCCGCGTGCGCTCCTTAAGCAACGCGGCGCTGAACACCTATTTCGCTTCGGAAGAAAACCGCAAGGCGGTGCAGGTGTCGCTGATCGCTTCGGTGGCTTCGGCGTGGCTGACTCTGGGCGCCGATCAGGAGCAACTGCGTTTGTCGCGTGAGACTCTGGCCCTGCGCGAAGAAAGCCTGTCCCTGACGCAGAAGCGTTTCGACCTCGGCGCCACCGATGCGTTGGGCCTGCGTCAGGAACAGACCCTGACCGAACAGGCGCGCGCCGATGTGGCGCAACTCGAAGCGCTGGTGCAGCAGGACAAGAACGCCCTGCGCCTGCTGGTGGGTGAAGAGGTGGCGGTCGCCAATCTCCCCGACGCCTTGCCGGAAAACGCCGTGCTGGCCGATCTGCCGGTGGGTTTGCCGTCGGAAGTGCTGCTCAAGCGTCCGGACGTCGTGGCCGCCGAATACGATCTCAAGGCTGCCAACGCCAATATCGGCGCGGCGCGTGCCGCCTTCTTCCCGCGCATCTCGCTGACCGGCGCGGTGGGCAAGTCCTCGACGGAACTGGGTGACCTGTTCGATGGGGCCGACACCTGGAGCTTCGCACCGTCGATCTCGGTGCCGATCTTCGCCGGCGGGGCCAATGTCGCCGGCCTCGAAGGCTCGAAAAAGTCGCGCGACATCGCTGTCGCCACCTACGAGCAGACGATCCAGTCGGCCTTCCGCGACGTGGCCGATGCCCTGGCCGTGCGCTCGACCATCGACACGCGCCTGCTGGCCCAGACCCGCGTGGCGCAGGCCGCCAGCGAGTCCGAGACCTTGTCGCGCGCCCGCTTCGATCGCGGCGTCGACTCGCGCATCACCCTGACCGACGCCCAGCGCACGCTCTACGGCGCGCAACAGGCGCTGATCACGACGCGTCTCGTACGCTCGCTCAACCTGATCGGCCTCTATTCGGCCACCGGCGGCGGGCTGAATTAATATAGCTATTGTTACCTTTGACCGCCTGAGGGAACGGAGATACCGTACCTTCAGGCGGTTTTTATATGGTCTCTCTCAATCCCGGTTTTTCCGTTACGATTCAGTCGCTTGGCGACGAGGCCCAGCCGCTGGTCATCCTCGACGACGTGCTGGCCGATCCTCGAAGTTTTATCGCCGTCGCCGCTGAGGCCGGCTTCCGCACGCCCGCGCCTGGGTCGCGCTATCCGGGGCTTAATGCGCCTTTGCCGGAGGCCTATAAGGCGCTGGTGGCGCGCGAACTTCTGCCGCGCCTGCTGCCGGTCTTCGGCGCGCCGCTGCAGGCTCTGCCGCTGTTCGGCTTTTTTGGCGTCGCGACGCCAGGCGGTGAGGGTATGGCTGTGCGTCAGGCTGCGCCGCATATCGACGCCTTCAATCTCAACAGCTTCGCCAGCGTCCACTACCTGTTCGAGGCGGATCTGGGCGGTACGGCGTTTTTCCGCCACCGCGCCAGCGGGCACGAACTGATCACCCCCAGCCGCAGTTACGCCTTCGAGAAGGCCAAGCGCGCGGAACTGGACGGTTTCGACGGTACGGGTGAAGCGGCGCGCGAACGGTTTTTCGAACAGATTGCTGCGGTCGAGCCGCGCTTTAACCGCCTGATCTTCTACCGCGCCGGACAGTTACATTCCGGGCAGGTGCGCCCCGGAGAGGACCGCCGTCTGACGGCCAACCTGTTCTTTGGTATCCGGTAGCTACTAGAGCGAGATGATTTAAAGTGGAAACATCATCTCGCTCTAAGTTTTTGAGTGGTCGCGCAATTTTTCCGAAAAGTGGTGCCCACTTTATCGGATTGCGCTCTAATTTACCTGAAGGCGGCGGCGATCCCCGCTTTCAGCGCCGCCAGTCGCTGCGGCGTCAGTTCGCCATAGGCGCCGCGCACTTCGGGCGGCAGATGCGCCAGCGCGGCGTCGGCATCGCCGAAGATGAACAGGTCGAACATCCCTCGCCACACCGCCTTCTGGTCTTCGGGCAGGTCTTTCAGCGCGACCAGCGCCGCCTTGAACGCCGCGCGGGGCAGGGGGCGCGTCGGGTCCGCCTCGTTCCACCAGTAATTGACCAAAGCGTTGAACGGCGACAGCGACTGCACCTGATGCCACCAGCCATAGGGGATGTAGAGGGCGTCACCCGGTTCCAGCTCCGCCACCTGCGCCGTGGCCAGCGCGGCCTCCAGACGCGGCCAGCGGGCGAAATCCGGGTCGCGGATATCGGGCAGGCTGAGCGGCGCGCCGCCGGGCGTGAAGTCGTCCGGGCCGGGATAGAGGTTGGCCAACTGATCGGGCGGGAACAGGGTGAAACGCCGCCGCCCGGCCGCAACGCAGGCAATGTTGCGCATCAGGTCGTAGTGGGTCTGGGTCGCCACCGCCGTGCCGAGCCACAGGCGCGGGCGGACTTCGGCGGGCAGCAGGGGGAGGGGGTGTTCGCCGGCGAAGCGCGGCAGGAAGGTCTCGGTCGGCAGGGACTGCACGTAATAGCCGCCGCCGTCGGCAGGCGGGTGGAGCAGGCGTTGCAGAATGTCCTCCAGCCGCAGGGTCACCGTGCGGAAATTCACCCCCGTCAGGCTGGCCTCGTAGTGGCACAGCCCGTCGGCCTCGGGGGGCAGGATCGACAGGGGCGCGTTCAGCCCGGCATCGAACGCCGCCAGATAGTCGATGCAGGCGGCGTCAGACCGGCGGGCGGCGGCCACGATAGGCCAGTCGGCGACCAATCCCCTGAAAACGGCGGGCTTGGCGGCGTCGAGCGCTTCGGCGAAGCGCGCGGGCGTTACGTCCTCGATGACACGCGCCGGCGTCATCCCGCCGCCATGTTCGGTATCGAGGGCGCGAAACGACGCAGATGGTCTTCGTGTGTGGGCAGGGCTTCGGCGCGGGTTTCCAGCATCTTGCGCCAGCGGCTCATATGCAGGCCGATATCGGCGGCCTCCAGCGCATCGACGGCGGGGTGATAGCTGTGCGGGATCAGACCCTGACCGGTCAGCACGGCCAGCCAGCTCGCTTCGCGGAACAGTTCGGGGTCGCGCGCGATCAGAAGGCCCGTCTCGCGGAACATGTCCAGCCGCGCCTTGAGGCTGTCGGGAATGTCCATGGCCTGCACCCAGCGCCAGAAGGGGGTGTCGTCGCGCTCGGTCACCTTGTAGTGCGTGATCAGGAAGTCTTTGATATTGTTGTAATCGAACAGGACATCGCGATTGTACTGTTCGACGACCGAAGGCACGATGCCGGTCTTGGGGAAGAGGCTCAGCAAACGCAGGGCACCGGCCTGCACCAGATGGAGGGCCGTTGATTCCAGCGGTTCAAGAAAGCCTGAGGCCAGACCCAGGGCGACGACATTCTTCTCCCAGACCCTCCGGCGGTGGCCGGTGACGAAGCGCAGGGGCCGCGGGTCGGCCATCGGCGCGCCATCGAGGCTGTCCATCAGGCGTTGCGTGGCCTCTTCCTCGCTGGTGAAACCGTCGCAGAAGACATGCCCGTTACCGGTGCGGTGCTGCAACGGGATGCGCCACTGCCAGCCGGCTTCGCGCGCCGTCGCCCGCGTGAAGGGCGTAATGGTCTCGACACGGGCGCAGGGGACGGCGACGGCGCGGTTCATCGGCAGCCACTTCGACCAGTCCTCGTAGCCGCATTTCAGCGTCTGTTCGATCAGCAGGCCGCGAAAGCCCGAACAATCGATGAAGAGGTCGCCGGTCAATTTGCGTCCGTCGGCGGTGACGACCGCGGTGACATAACCGGTTTCCGGATGCTGTTCGACGCCGGTGATGCGGCCTTCGTGACGCGTAACGCCACGGTCCTCACTATAGCGGCGCAGAAAGGCGGCGTAGAGGGCGGCGTCGAACTGAAAGGCGTAGTTCATACCCGGCTTGTCGCCTTCGGCGGCGAGGTGGCCGAAGCGTCCTTTGTAGGCGGCGACAGTTTCGAGATTGTGTCGCGTCAGGTCGCAGGGCCCGCCGCGCCGCTTCCAGTCGGCCAGCCAGTAGTGATGAAACGGAAAGCTTTCGATCTCGGCGCCGCAATGGCCGAAGGGGTGAAAATAGCTGTGGCCCTTTGCGCACCAGTCGACAAACTCGATCCCCAGCTTGTAGGTGGCGTGGGTTTCGCGCACGAAGGTCGCTTCGTCCAGCCCCAGAAAGGCGTTGTATTTGAGAATAGGCGGGATGGTGGCTTCACCGACGCCGACAATGCCGATTTCTTCCGACTCGATCAGGGCGATCCCGACGGTGTCGCCGAGGCCCCTGCTCAGGGCGGCGGCGGTCATCCATCCGGCGCTGCCGCCGCCGACAATGACCACCTTGCGTACGGGTTGCATCATGGCTCAGGCTCGCTGCATCTGGCGCTTCAGTACGGCTTCCATGGGCGGCAGGGCCTCGACCTGCTGGCGCAGATAGCCGAGCACCTTCTGGAAGTGCGCAATGACCTGCGGCTCAGGCACCTGATCGGCCATGGGGTCGCAGGCCTCCGGAATCAGACCGTGGCCGATGCAGGCGGCGATCCACAGGGCCTCGTCGAAGGCTTCGTCATCGTACATGGGCATATGGCCGCGCGCGGCGAACAGACGGAGTTTGTGCGCCACGGTTTCCGGCGGTTCCGCGCCCCGCAGACGGTCCCATAACGGCTGGTCGCGGCGTTGGTTCAACTTGTAATGCAGGCATTGAAAATCACGCAGCCGCTCATAGGCCTGGGTTACGGTGCGGTTATAGACGGCGGCTTCGATACAGCCCGTATCGAGCGGGAACAGCGAGACGAGATGCGACAGGCCGGTGAGCAGGGCGGGCATGCGCACGCTGTCGAGCGGGTCGAACACGGCCGCCGCTTCGCCCAGCGCGATGACATTGCCGGACCAGGCCTGCGCCCGTCGGCCGGCCTCGAACGGCGTCACCGTGGCCTGCGGGTTGAAGGGCAGGCTGGCGACCATGCCGGCCATTTCAAAGGCCTCGTCATCGCTGAGGTCGCTGCTCAGATAGACCTGTTGCAGGGCCGTATAGTCGCGCACCGGGAACAGCCCGGTCCAGCCGGAACGGAAGGCGGTGATCTGCGCATAGGCGGGCAGGGGCGACATGGGCGCGGCGTAGCCGGTCAGGAAGCGGTCGCAGGGAAACCACGACCGCCACGAGTTGAAGCCTGTGCCGGGCATCTGCGACAACAGACGGGCGTCGCCGCCGGTGGCGTCGATAAACAGGTCGCCCTCGATGCGCGTGCCATCGGACAGAACGACCGCGCGCATCCGCTCGCCGTCGTGATCGGGCGAGACGTGGTGCGCCTTGACCTGCGCGATGCCGCGCGTCTGCGCCGTTTCGCGCAAGACCTCGACATAGGGCAGGGCGGGCAGGTGGTAGCCGTATTCCGACTGAGCAAAGCCCTGCAGATCGGTGCCGCCGGTAACGAAGCGGCCATTTTTCGCCGCCACGGCGTTAATGGCGAAATCCTCGTAAGCGGCGGTCAGGCCGCCGGCGCGGGCACGCCCCCAATGGTGATGAAACGGGATGCGCTCCAGCGGCACGCCGACGCTGGAATAGCCGAGCATGAAGGGCGGTTTGTTCTTCGCCCAACCGACAAAGCGCTGACCGAGCGTAAAGGTCGCGCCGATGGCCTCTATCAGCAGGGTTTCGTCGAGGCCGAGCAGGGTATGGAAGGCCGACTGGCTGCCCAGCGTCGGGATGACTTCGCCGGGCCGCAGCAGGGAGGGTAACTCGACGGCGGTCAGGGTCAGTCCCGACGCACGCAGGGCGCGGTGCAGCACGTTGGCGGTCAGCCACAGGGCTTCGTCGCGACCGACGATGACGACGGTTTTCACGGGGCGAGGGGCCTCAGACATGGGCGGCCTCCGCGGCCTTCGGGTCGAAGCAATGACCCGCCACAAAGTCGGCGTGGCTCGGCAGGACGGCGAGATTGGTATCGATCTTGCGCTTCAAGTCTTTCAGATAGCGGGTCAGGGCCTCCTGGCTCAAAGCATCGGCCTGCCGGTCATAGGCCTGCGGCGTGACGTCCTGCCCCATAAAGACGGCGATCCAGCTTGCCGGGGAAAACAGGCCGTCCTTATAGTGCGGGACGTGGCCGCGATGGCGGAACATCTCCATCTTCGCCTTGAGGCTGTCGGGCACGTCCATGCTGCGCACATAGTCCCACAGCGGGCCGGAACTGCCCGTATTGGCGTGGTAATGCAGAATAAGAAAGTCGCGCACGCGCTCGTATTCGATATCGATCAGGCGATTGAATTCGTCAGCCAGCGCCGGATCGAAGCGGGCATCAGGCATCAGGCGCATCAGGAAGGTCAGGGCGATCTGCGACAGGTAGATGCTGGTCGATTCCAGCGGTTCCAGAAAACCAGACGCCAGGCCGAGCGCGATGACATTCTTCGTCCACGAGGCGGTGCGGCGGCCCGCCTGAAAGCGCAGGAGGCGCGGTTCGGCCTGAGCGCGGGCATCGAGCGCGCCCAGCAGCACCTCGCGGGCGCGGTCTTCGGTGGTGAAGCGGCTGGAGAAGACGTAGCCGTTGCCGGTGCGGTGCTGGAGCGGGATGCGCCACGTCCAGCCGGCCTCGCGCGCCGTGGCGCGGGTATAGGGGGTGAGGTCTTCGGTGCGCTCGGTCGGCACGGCCAGCGCGCGATCGCACGGCAACCACGGCGTCCAGTCCTCCCAGCCGCTGTTCAGCGTTTGCCCGGCAATGACGGCGCGGAAGCCGGAGCAATCGATGAACAGGTCTCCGCCGACCGTTTCGCCGTTTTCCAGCGTCAGGGTCTCGACGAAACCGGTTTCGGGGTTCTGGTTGACGCCGGTGACCTTGCCTTCGATGCGTTGCACGCCGCGCGCCTCGCACCACTGGCGCAGGTAGCGGGCATAGAGCACGGCGTCGAAATGGTAGGCGTAGGCGTAGGTCGAACGGATGGATTTCGGGTCTTCGATGGGGAAGTCGAAGCGGCTTTCGCGCGCCAGACGGATTGGGAAGGAATAGTCTTCGATGGGGCCGGGATCCATGAAGGTCCGGGCCCGCAGCCACAACTGATGGAAGGGAATGCCGCCGGCCGACTGACCGTGGACGCCGAAGGGGTGGTGATAGCTGCCGGACATGCCCCAGCCGCGGAACTCGATCCCCAGCTTGAAGGTGGCGTTGGTCGCCCGCATGAATTCGGGCTCATCGAGGCCGAGAAAGGTATTGAAGTCGCGCACCTGCGGCAGGGTGGCCTCGCCGACGCCGACAATGCCGATGTCCTCGGACTCGATCAGGCGGACGGTGCAGAGGCCGGGCTTAAACGCGCGGACCAGCACGGCGGCAGCCATCCAGCCGGAGGTGCCGCCGCCCAAAATGGTGATGTTACGAATGGGGGCCATCCCTGTTTCCCCTTATACTCTTTGTGTGAGGCTATCGGTCCGTAGCCGCGTCCGTCAAGGCGTTGCGCATACAGATAAAAACAGGACGCACCACAATCGCGTGATGCGCCCAGCAAGGTTTTCCGCGGATGACGGAGGGAGATTCACGCACCGACCGAAATCGCTGCGCGAGATTGCGCCGTCCGGAGACAAGAGGAGCCTCCGGACGGCGGCACGCGACGTCGTTATCAGAACTTCAGGCGAACCTGAGCCTGAACCCGGCGGTCGTTCTTGAACCACGCGTTCGGCAGAAGCAGACGCGTGTCGTTCGGATGGGCATTGGTCGGACCGTCGACCTGTTGCAGCAGCACGGTCTCGGTGTCGAGCAGGTTGGTGCCTTCGACCGACACTTCGATATTGTCGTTGAAGCGATAGGCCAGACGCGCATCGAGATAACCCGCCGATTCCTGCCAGATCGGCAGAGCGATACAGCAGTCCTGCGAGGTGACCAGGAATTCCGACCGCCAGTTATAGGCGAGACGGGCCGACCAGGCGCCCTTTTCGTACATGCCGACCAGGTTGAACGTCTTGTCCGACAAACCTTCCAGGGGCAGGTCGGTGAAGGACTTGGCCGCTACCGAGGTGCCGCCGCCGGTCTGACCCGAGGTGCCGTCGCCGGAGTTGACCACGACATTGGTCGACTTGATGCCCGTATTGTTGAGCATGGTGTAGTTGAAGTCGACGCCGAGGCCGTTCCACGGCGAAGGCAGGCCGTCGAAGAAGCGCTTGTAGGACAGTTCCCAGCCCTTGATCGCGCCACCGTCGCCATTGACCGGACCGCGCATTTCCACCGAACGGGTCACGCCCTGATTGGTGAAGTCGCGGATATAGCGGCCATAGGTGATGTAGTCGTGGAACTGCTTGTAGAACAGCGAGAAGGTGAACGAACCGGTCGAGGAGAAGTAGTTTTCGAACGACAGGTCGAACTGATCCGCCGTCACCGGCTTCAGGTACGGGTTCTGGGCATCGCCGGTATAGGTCATGACGACCGACTGGATCTGACCGGACGAGTTACACACCAGACCCTTGCCGCACACGCGATCGGCGATATTCGGCAGGGCGGCATTGACCGAGGTATAGGACTTCAGGTTGCCGATGTCCGGGCGCGACATGGCGCGCGAAGCGGCAATACGCACATACCAGGTATCATCCAGCGTCATCCGCGCGTTGAAGCTGGGCAACCAGTTCTTATGCGTGATGCTGGCCGTCGTCCGGGTGTTATTCTGCGTCATGAAAGCGCGGTCGGCGGCCGAGACGTAGTAGCTGTAGTTGATAGAGGTTACCGGCGAACCGTCGGGATTCAGCAGCGGGTCGCCGTTCGGGCCGAGCACCGGTGAGGTCGGGTCCGCATCATAGGCGATCTGGTTGCCGAAATTGATGCCGCCGGTGCTCTCGTTCGTGGTTTCGACGTAGCGGACGCCGATATTGCCGGTGACCGCCTTGCCGAACAGCAGGGCGTCGTCGCCACCGAACTTGAGCTGAATGTATGCGGCGTCCGTGACTTCCGACACTTCGGCGATTTCCGACGGGCGGAAGCAGCGGGAATCGATGCCGGTACGCTTGCACACCGGTTGCCAGACATTGGTGCCGCCGGCCGGATAGACGGTGGCGTTGAAGGTATTGGCCAGTTTCTCGCGGTCTTTCAGCAGGTCTATGTTGAGATAGACCGCCGTATTGGCATTGGTCAGCCCGCCGCCGTAGAAGTCCTCGTCGAAGGTGCGCGTGCCGTAGGCTGTCTTGTCCGGGAAGGCCGAGCCGGTGATGAAGTAGTCGTTCCAGCTACCGTAGGTCGTCCAGGTGTTGACGACATTGGCCCAGTTATAGATCGACCAGCGCACCGTCTGTTCGCGTTCGGCGTGACGCACGCCGAACTTGATCATGTTCAGCCACGGGGAGTCGAAGCTGTAATTGGCGTCGGCGCGCACGGCGAACTCGTTGCCGTCCGAGTCCGTGACGTGGTCCATCAGGTCGTTGAGGCGGTAGTTTTCCGGATTGGCCACACCGCCCGTCGCGAGCTGGAAGCCCGTGGCGTTGGCCAGGGTGAACTTCGGCAGATCGCCCGTCAGATCCCAGGTGACATCGGCGAAGGTCGAAAGCGTACCGGAGATGTCGTAATTGGTCTGAATAGCGTCGACATATTGAACGTCGAAGCTGGTGAACAGCTTGTCGCTGACCTGCCATTTCAGATTGAACGAGGCATCCTTGGTGTCGTTGACGCTGTCGCTGAACCGGGTCGAGGTGGCGTAACCGGTGCCGCGTTGCGAGCCGCCGCAGGCTTCCCATGAGTAGCAGGGCAAGGTGCCGGACGAGCTGGCCTTGGGGTTGGCCGGAGTCTGGCCGTACCAGACGTCGGAAGAGGCGAGCAGCGTGCCCTTTTGCAGGAAGCCGTTGGAATCAAAGGTGCAGGTGGTGCCGGTCTTGCACTGGGCTTCCGACGCACTTTCCGAATAGTACTCGATGTCCTTGGCCCACATGTCGGTGCCGCTGTAAGCGGTGGAGACGTACTCCTCCCACTTTTCCTGCTTCTTCGACTGGTTGTACTGGAAGGTAGCGGTCACATTGCCGTCATTGCTTTTCCACTGGGCGGCGAAGGCCAAACCGTCTCGCACGCGATTATAGATGTTGTCGCGCAGGGAGATATTGGTGGGGTAGTACCGCATGGCGGTGGTGCCCCAGGTCGCGGCATTGGAATGCAGCGCCATGCGGCCCAACTGCACGCCTTCCGAATTGGTGTAGACTTCCGAATGGGCGGCGTTGATCATCACGCCGAATTCGCCCAGTTCCGTGTCCCAGCGGTCGGCATAGATGCCCGACACCGAGGCGGCGCCCTTACCAACCAGGTCGCCATAGGTATATTCGGCCGTGGCCGCCAGAACGCGGCCTTTCTGGTCGAAGGGCAGACGGGTGCGCAGATTGACCGTGCCGGCAATGCCGCCTTCGATCAGTTCGGCGGTCTGATTTTTATACACATCAACGCCGCCCATCAGTTCCGGCGACACGTCCGACCACGACAGGCCGCGGTTGGAGTCGGCGGTGAAGATGTCGCGACCGTTGAATTCCGAGCGGACCTGCTGAAGGCCGCGCACCACGACGCCCGACGGTTCCGCCGAGAAGTGCGCCGTGTCGCCGGTCGCGGCGAAGCGGTTGACGGTGATGCCGGCGACGCGCTGCAACGCTTCGGCCACCGACTTGTCCGGGAAGGCCCCGATGTCGTTGGCGGTGATCGAATCGACGACCGTATCGGCGTTCTTCTTGATTTGCTGGGCGCTCTGCAATGCCTTGCGCGCACCGACGACGACGACTTCCTGGGGCTCATCGGCTTTTGTTTCGGTCTGCGCGCTGGCCGCTCCGGCCATAGCCACGCCTACCGAAACGAGAAGCGCCATAGCGGAAACGCTGTGCTTCAGCTTAACTGTCATGATGTTCAAGTCCTCCCTGACCGCTCTTCATCTCTGACGGCTTCGGGGAACAGTTATCCGGCGACGGCACGAAAGGTCGTGCGCCCTGGATTTCATGGGATTCCCGAAACCTGTAACAACTTTATTATTGCCCTGAGCCTTATGGCTTGCGGGGTCGATGGCCTGCGGATCAGGTCCGCACGCCTCGGCAGTTTAGAGGTATAACAAGATGACAGTTTTGAAAACGCATTAAATAAATTTGATTTAAAAAAACTCAAACGCCTTTGTCCAACGTTGTCATGGAAAAAAGAGGTGGGGTATTGAGGGTAGAAAAGTCAAATAAAAAACAATAATTTGAATTATCCTACAAACCTTGCTTCGTTTTGTACGACTAATTCAGATGTAACATTTTTGTCTCATATGTTTTCGCCGGTCAGGGCTATCGACACTTTTTTTGACGCATGAAAATGGTGGGGCGGGCTTGACTTGACAGCGCGGGACAATCGAATCTGCACGCCAAATCCGCCGCCCGTGAAAGGCGAGAAAGAGAGATTCGATGAGCCCGCACACAGCACCGGTCGAGGCCGTGGACCCGGCGGACATTTCGGAGGTGCGCACGCGGATCCGCAGAGGTGTCGCCCCCTTCGTGGCGCGGGATCTGGTGGCCCGCTGGCCGGCCGTGATCAAGGCGCGCGAAGGCATGGCGGCGCTGGCGGCCTATCTGAGCGATCTCGACAATGGCCGTCCGGCGACGGTGCTCAACGCCAGTCCGCACATAAAGGGCCGCTTCGGCTATACGCCCGACCTGGAAGCGTTGAATTTCAGCCGATCAGAACAGACCTTGTCCGAGTTCATGGCCGGGCTGCTTCGCCTCAGCGCGCATCCCCTGCCGCCGGGCCTTTATCTGCAGTCGGCCCCGGCAGCCGATCATGCGCCGGATTTCGCTGCGCAGAACCCGATGCCGTTGCTGCCCGCGGAAGTCATGCCGCGTTTGTGGATCGGCAATGCGACACGCGCGGCGCTGCATAACGACCATGATCTCAATCTGGCCTGTGTGGTGGCCGGACGGCGGCACTTTCTGCTGTTTCCGCCTGATGAGGTCGACAATCTGTACATCGGTTCGCTGAGCCATACGCCGTCCGGGCGCCCCATCTCCGTCGCCAATCTCGACGCGCCGGACTATGAGGCCTTTCCGCGCCTGCGTCAGGCGTTTGAGCGCGCGCAGTCGGTAACGCTGGAGCCGGGCGACGTCCTGTTCATCCCGCGCTACTGGTGGCATCAGGTGACGGCGGAAGGGCCGGTGGGTATGCTGGTCAATTTCTGGTGGGGCGCCTATGCCAGCCCGCTGGAAAACCCCGCCATCGCCTTCAATCAGGCCCTGGCCTGTCTGGCCGGGTTGAGCGAGGCCGACCAGGCCTACTGGCAAAAGATGTTCCGCCGGCATATCGCCGATCCGCGACCTGAGGATTTCGCGCATCTGCCGCCGGAAGCCCACAATCTCAGCGCGGCCGAGCGGCGGGGGCTGCTGTCGGAACTGGACAGCGTGATGCGCCGCCATTTCGGCTCAAAATAAAAATGGCAGGCCGTGAGGGGCCTGCCATTTCCATTTCCGATCTTAGGAAGGTCGAAAGCTCAGGATGCCTTGCGCGGCTTGCGGGCGGCCTGACGACCGCCGGTGCCGAGGCCCATCTGCTTGGCGAGGTTCGAACGCGCCGCGGCATAGTTCGGGGCCACCATCGGATAATCCTTCGGCAGGTTCCATTTGGCGCGGTATTCTTCGGGGCTCATATTGTATTTGGTGCGCAGGTGACGCTTGAGCGACTTGAACTTGCGGCCGTCTTCCAGACAAATGATGTAATCGTCGGAGATGGACTTCTTGATCGAAACGGCGGGTGTCTTGGCTTCCTCGATTTTTGCTTCCGGCTCGCTGGCCAGGCCGCCCAGCGCCTTGTGCACCGAATGGATCAGTGCGGGCAGCTCCGAAGCGGGCACCGAATTATTGCCAACATACGCGGTGACAATGTCGACAACCAGATCGGTCAGCTTGTTTTGATCTTCCATAATCAAGAATCCTCTTTTACCTTTCCTTTCCAAAACAGCAGTTTGTGTCGTAAGTCAACTGAGGTGATATAAAAAATTGAAATAAATGCCCTGTTTAGGAAGTTTCGAAACGGCTAAACACCTGGGAATTGTGTTCACCACAGTATAGAGAACAGAGATTACTGCGCAGCCACATCTATCCTTAGGCGCAGTACACCCGCCCTTGACCTAGGGTAAGGGCGGGCACTGTCGTTATCGGCGAAATCACTTGTCCGCCTTAGGGATGCGCACCGGATTGGCGCGGGCGGCGACGGTTTCCGGCAGGTGTACGCTATAGGAACTCCATTCGCGGCGTGGCGTGGGGTAGTCGGTAGAGATATACTGAGCACCGGACTCAAGGGCCTTTTCGAAGCGCGTGCGGTCGTTGGTGCGCGCTTCTCTGGTTTCGGCGTCGGCGCGGGTGCGCACGATGAAGCCAGATTTTACGACGGCTGTTATACGTGCGAACTGTCCAACCGGATCATTGAGGGTGAAATAGGCGGCGTGGGCGGCGTCTTCGGAGACCGAATTGACGAAGACGGGCAGGCCCTCCAGCGAGGCGTGGCCGCGCATATAGACCGCCACCTTGGCGGGGCCTTCGTCGAGCGCGAAAAAGACCTTGCCGCGCGCGGCTTCGAGCGTGGGCCAGCCGCCGGCCCGTGCGCCTTCGCGCAGGGTTTTGTGCGTGCCGCGCACGTCGTCTGGCTCGATAAGGCGCTCAGGACCAAAAACCGAGCGGATTTCGCTATCCAGCGCGTCGAAGGCCCTGGCGTCGTAGTCGAACGGCTTGACGCCGCCTTCGAGGCTGGGCTGACCGTCCTTGGCGTTCATCATGATCAGGATCGGCACGTGGTGCGGATGGGCGTCGGACCAGTCGCGAATCTGCGTCAGGCACTGCACGAAGGTGCGGCAATGGCTGCGCACGTCGGCGTCGGGCATGTGCAGCACCTTATAGCCCGGCTTGTCCATGCCGGTGGCGTCGTAGGGCTCGCCGCTGATCTGCGGCAGGCGCGGATGGGCGTAACGGCCGCCTTCGGGGTCGTAAAGGAGGTCGATCTCCAACTGGCGCATGCCGAGATCAAGCTGCTGCGCCAGCGGCAGGTGGCCGTAGTCGAGCGCATCGGCGCCCGCGCCATGGCGGGCGCGGATCAGGGCCAGTTCGGACGCCGGAATGGCGATGTTGTAGCTGTTGTGCGTGCCGACCGTCTGGATGTCGTTCATGTGCAGCCCGGCGGGCGCCGAGGGCTCAAGAGATTGTGCCGGCAAGACGCCGGGCATGGCGCACAGCAGCAGCGCAATTTTTAGAGCGAGATGATTTAAAGTGGAAACATCATCTCGCTCTAAGTTTTTGAGTGGTCGCACAATTTTTCCGAAAAGTGGTGCCCACTTTATCGGATTGCGCTCTAGCGAACGGATCATCGTCGACTCCGGTAAAAAGACAAGGGCACGGACCTTGCGGCCCGTGCCCTCTCTTACGCTGACTTTGTGACGGATCAGAACTCGACGCGCAGGCCCAGGCTGACGCGGCGGCCCGACAGTTCGTAGGTCGTCGGGAAGGACGGGTCCATGGTGTAGCCGGTGGTGGCTTCGTCCGTCATGTTGATGCCCTTCAGGCTGAGCTGGGCCTTGTCGCTGATGTTGTACGACACCGAGAAATCGACCTGACCGTAGCCGTCGCGCCAGATCGGGTACATTTCGTAACCGATCCCTTCGACATACTCGTCCTTGTAGTTATAAGAGACGCGCGCATCGAAGCGATCATTTTCGTAATAGGCGGTGAAGTTATAGGTGCTTTCGGCCAGGCCGATCGGCGGGGTCGGGATTTTCAGGATCGACGTGCCGGTCAGCGAGTTATCGAGCATGGTGTAGTTGGCATTGATACCGAAGCCTTCGAGGCGCGGGTGGATCAGACCGAACGGCACAACGGCGACCAGTTCAACACCCGAAACCTCATAGGATCCTTCGGCGTTAATCGGCTGATAGACGTCGAAGGTATAGACGCCATCGATCGTGCCGTTGGCATTGTACTTCGTCACGTTCGGCACCGTGCCGGTCAGGGCCTGACGCACTACGCCCTCGATCTCCTTCCAGAAGTAGGAGGCCGAGACCAGACCGCCTTGCGGCAGGTATTTTTCAAGACCAACTTCCCACTGCTTGGCGTAGGTCGGCTTCAGATTCGGGTTGCCGTCGGTGAAGCGGAACGAGTTGAAGCTGGCCGTGCGCTTGTAGGCGAGGTCGGTCAGGGCCGGACGCATCAGGGTTTCCGAGGCGGCCGCGCGCAGGATCAGGTCGTCCATCAACTCGGCCGTGGCGTTGAAGCTCGGCAGCCACTTCTGATAGGTGCCTTCCATCGACACGGGGGCGGCGGTGTAACCGGTCGTACCATTGGGGTTCTGGATCTGATGGTAGCCCGCCGAGGTGACCGTGGTATCGACATAGCGCGCGCCGGTGTTGATTACGACCGGCACCGGGCCGATGTCGAAGGCGAAGTCGGCCATGGCGTAGGCGCTGGTGACCTGCTCGGCCACTTCGTAATACTGCGAGACGTCGTAAGGCGTGACGAAGCCGGCATAGCGGAAGGTCTTGCGGGCGTACTCATTCGACACCTGCTGCCAGTTCAGGTCGCGTACCGTGTATCCGCCGCCCGGCACGATGTCGCCGATCCATTGCAGTTCGCTGTCCGCCAGGGTGCGGGTGTTCAGCCACGCCGTGCTGCCGGCAGAGGGGCCCTGAATGTTACGCGAGCCATACTGACGCTCTTTCGACTTGTCGGTATAGCGCACGCCAACCGAGACGCTTTGCAGGGCCGGGAAGGCCGACAGGGCGAAGCGACGGGTATAATCGACCTGAGCTGCGTACTTGTCGTCCGTGACTTTTTCGAGCGTGGTTTCATAGGCCTCAAACAGGTATTTGGACGGCGAATTATACATGTCGATCGAGGCCGGATTGGCGCTTTTGATCGTTTCGCCGCCGGTCGCCGTCCAACGGGTACGCGACGGGGCATAGGCGACGTGCTTCAGATTGGCGTAGTCGGTGGTCTTTTCCGCGCCTGAATAGCCAGCGATGGCCTTCAGGTGCCAGTCGGTGCCGCGCCAGTTCAACTCACCGCCGAACTGGGCATAGTCGGTTTCACGGATGGTTTCCTTGCTCAGGAACTCATGTTGGGTCGCCGTATAGGAAACATCGCGCAGGACGGTCATGCCGTATTGCGACAGGGTCTGCTTATCATAGGCGTGGACGGTCTCGAAGGTCGAACGGCTGGAGGCCGAATAGGCGGCGATATCGTACTCGTCCTCGGTCGAGTCGTAGCTGCCGATCATGGCGTCAAAAGCGAGGTTGAAGTTCGATGACGGGCGGTACTGGATCGCGGCGGTCGCGCCCCACTTGTCCTGATCATTAAGATAGACGCGGTCGCCGACCTTGTCCTGGAAGATGATGCGGCCGGTCACGTCGCGGTTGTCCATGTCGGCGTCCGACAGGTTAAGACCGACGTCGCGCAGCAGGGTGGCGCGGGCCGTGGCTTCACGCGTGCCGCCGGCTTCGAGGAAGCGGAAGGCCGGGCGGAAATTGATGCCCGAGTTGGAGTCGGTGCGGTTGGTGCGCTGGGTCTTCGAGAAGGAGACCAGCGCGCCCCAGTCGCCCCAGGTCTTGCTCGCGAGGAAGGACATGCGCGGGTCGATCTCTTCGGAGATCGAATTGTGGGCCTGCTCGACCGACAGAACGAACTTGCTGCCTTTAAAGTCGAACGGGCGCGCCGTGGTGATATCCACTGAACCGGCGATACCGCCTTCTTCGTCAGCCGCTGTCGGCGACTTGTGCACCGTGACCTGTTGCAGGATTTCCGAGGCGAAGATGTCGAACTCGACATCACGGCCGCCACTGCCCGAAGCGGTGGCCAGCTCATTGATCGAAACATGGGTGAATTCGGATGGCAGGCCACGCACGCTCACGCGGGTGCCAAGACCCTTGTTGCGCTCGATGGTGACGCCCGGTACGCGCTGCAGCGCTTCGGCGAGGTTCTGTTCCGGGAAGTCGGCGACGTCGGTGGCGACGATGGAGTCCGAGAAGCCGATCGTCTTGCGCTTGATGTCGACGGCGCGCTCAAGGCTCTTGCGGTAGGTGCCGGTGACGACGATGGTTTCGATGCCGTCTTCGCCGGTCGCGGCCTGCGTCGATGCGGCGGTGTTCTGAGTGGCGTCCTGAGCCGCCGCGACGAACGGCGACATGGCCGTGGCGACGACGATCGCCGTCGTGCAGAGAACTTGCTTCTTCATATTATGCCCCAAAAAAATGCCGCCGGAGAGGGCGGTCAAAAAGTGCCGCAGCCCGTTATCCCCAGGCACACGGGCAAGTTGTCACGGCGCGTTCGGGCCAATGACAGCGCTCACCCCCTATCGGCGCTGGATGACAGGCAAATGACAGCGAGAGCCCATGGCGGCCTACAAACGGTTGCAATGCGGCGAATTGGTCATGGATAAGTCATGTTTCGGCCTTTCTGTTGCGAAAAGGCCATAATATCGCCCGGGCCGCGAATCCGCTTTTGGACTTGCCCGGCGCAGGCGTCCGGCGCAGGATCGCGCCGCATTTCACGGAGAGTCCCATGCCCAAAATCGCGGTTCTGGTCGGTAGTCTGAGGCGGGAGTCGCTCAACAGGCAGTACGCCCACGCCATCGAAAAGATCGCGGCGGGGCGGCTTGACTTCCGCTATGTCGATATGGACCTGCCGCTCTATAATGAAGACCTGTGGGTCTCGCCGCCGGACAAGGTTGTGCAACTCAAGGCGGCGATTGCCGACGCCGACGGCGTGCTGATTGTGACACCGGAATATAACCGCTCGGTGCCGGCTGTGACCAAGAACGCCATCGACTGGGCCTCGCGTCCCTATGGCCAGAATGCGTGGAAGGGCAAGCCTGTGGCTGTTACCGGCGCGTCGCCGGGGCGGCAGGGCACGGCAGTGTCGCAGTCGCAACTGCGCAGCACTCTGGTTATTCTCGAAACGGTGGTCATGGGCGGGCCGGAGGTGTACATGACCTTCACCAAGGACCTGCTGGACGCCGGCGGGGCTTTCGCCAGTCCGGATACGGCGAAATTCATCGACGGCTTCGTCGAGAGCTTCGCGCGCTGGGTGCAACTGACCGGCGGCAGGTCGTGACAGCTATGACGGGACCGCGCGTATCGATCCTCTACTGCACCCAGTGCAACTGGCTTCTGCGTGCGGCGTGGATGGCGCAGGAACTGCTGTCGACCTTCGGGGCCGATCTGGGCGAGGTGGCGCTGATCCCCGGCGCGGGCGGGCGCTTCGAGATTCACACCGATGGCGTGCTGATCTGGGAGCGGGTCCGGGAGGGTGGCTTCCCCGACGCCAAGGTATTGAAACAGCGCGTGCGGGACGTCATCGCACCGGACCGCGATCTGGGCCATTCGGACCGCAAATAGCGTCGCCATAAAAAAGGGGGCCGAAACATTCGACCCCCCTTTGAATGCCTTATCTCTTATTTAGGCATAACCACCTTGTCGATGACGTGGATGACGCCATTCTTTTGATAGAGATCGGTGGTGGTCACGGTGGCGACCCCGCCCGCTTCGTCGGTCAGCAGGACCTTGCCGCCGGACAGCGAAGCCGTCAACGTGTCGCCGCTGACCGTGGTGATGGTGTACTTGCCGTTATGGGCATTAATGGCGGCGATCAGATCGGCGGCCTTCACCTTACCGGCGACGACGTGGTAGGTCAGGATCTTGGTCAACTGCGCCTTGTTTTCCGGCTTGACCAGCGTGGCCACCGTGCCTTGGGGCAAGGCGTCGAAGGCCGCATTGGTCGGCGCGAAGACGGTGAAGGGACCGGGGCCGGAGAGGGTGCCCGCAAGGTCCGCCGCCTTCACGGCTGTAACCAGAGTGCTGAAGTTCGGATTGCCGGCGGCCGTTTCGACGATGGTCGTGGTGGGCTTGGCGCCGTGATCGTGGGCGAGCGCTGCCGCCGGGAGGGTCAGGCTGGTGGCCATCAGGGCGATCGTCAGCTTATGCAATAGATTGCGCTTGGTCATAGGGTTAATCTCCGTCTGTTGGGGGGTGCCGAACGTGGCGATAAACTCGGAACTAGAAGCGCTTCTGGTTATCTATACGGCGGGCGGCCAACTTTAGATTAAGCGGCTCTAAGGCTGACGCATGGGCCGCGCACCGAGACAGCGGGCGATACGCGACAGGGCCGGGCGCAGGGGCAGGAAGGCGCCATAGGCGCGCTCCAGCAGCCACGCCACGCCGGGCAGGCGGGCCAGTCGCGCCAGCCAGCGCCAGCCCGGCACCTGCGACCAGATGGCGATAAAGGCGCGGGCCCCGGACTCCAGCGTGCCGTCCGGCTGGCGCACATGCAGGCGACGCAGGGCGGCCTCGCGTGGCAGGTCGTCGCCGGGTGCGGCTTCGGAGCCGGCCACATCGACAAAGCGCAGGGTGTCACCGGCCCGAGCCGAATAGTAGCGGATTTCCGTCGAACAGAGGGCGCACGATCCATCGAAATAGACGGTCAGGCCGTCACGGCAGACCGTACCGCAGGCGGCGATTTCGGGGCTGGGCGTATCGGATTTGTCAGGCGTCTGTGTCATGCGCCTTTTACGCCCTAAACCGGCATTTAGACGCCTTTAGCGCACCTTGATATAGACCGGGCTGCTATAGACCCACAGATCCGGCCACGGGTTTTCGCCCAGAGGATCGGGGAGGGGCTCGGCCTCATCGGTCGAGGTGCCGCGCAGGCGCAGATAGGCGTCGGTGGTGGCGGTGAAGGCCCATTTCAACGTCACGATCTCACCGTCGCGGTGCCAATCGGCGGGGGTGAAGGTTTTGACCACCTTCGTCGTTTCGTTGCGCTCCGCCGCCTTGCCGGTGATTTCGCCCATGATGAGGTCGACGCGCCTGAGGTCTGGACGGTCTCCATTGGCGTTCGGGCCGGCCGGGTCGCGCAGACGCACGGAAACGGTGACGGTCTGACGTTTTTTGAACTTGGCGGTTTCGCCGATATGGGCGCCACCCACATCCATATCCAGTTCGCTGACCAGATCGCCAGTGGCGATGAAGACGCGACCGGCGCGTAAGCCCGCCAGTATGTCCGCCGGGTCTTTGCGCGCCTTGACGTAGGTCTTGGCGTACTGGCCGGGCCAGAAATCCTCGCCGCCATCGGCGACATTGCGGTGCGAGTCCGAGGTGGCGGTGACGATGAAATGGCGGCCTTCGCCCAACAGCGCATCCCACACGCCGCCGACCTTCGCTGTCATGGCGTCGAAGCCGCCGAAGGTCGGGGACTGCTCGTAATAGCCGCGCTTGCGCAGGGTTTCCGGCGTGGCGTTGGCTTTGAGGCTGGTGCCCTGATGGCCCGGCGCGCCCTCCATGCCGACGGCGACGTCGGGGGCGGTGTCCATCCACTGGCGCAGGGATTGCGGCGTGTGGCGGCCATAACCGTCCGGCGTCTTCGCGCCGCGCGAGGGGTGGTTGGCGATGACGAGGGGTTTGGGGTTCAGCCCGTCCATTTCCTTCAGCGCCGCGATCATGCGCGCCGGATCGTCGCGGGCGGGGTCTTTGGCTTCGTGGGCGTTGTAGCTCTGCTCCAGATGGCGCAGGGTCTCGGCCTCTTTCGGGTCGATGGCCATGATCAGGCTGGAATGATCGCCGCCGGGCGTATCGAGTTCCATGCCGAAGAACTGGATCAGATCGGGCACGGCCTCGCGCGCTTCCAATAGCTCAGGATAGGCCTGTTCGTAGCGCAGCTTCGACAGCCCTTCGCCGCCGTGGTCGATCAGCACGACCCAACTCAGGCCGTACTGTTGCGCGCGGCGGGCGTTTTCGGGAAGGGTGTAGATGCCGTCCTTGCCCAGCACGTAGGCGCCGTCTTCGGCGCGCTTGCCGGAAAAGCGGCTGTGGACATGGTGATCGCCGGCCTGCCAAGTCCTGGCTTCGCCTTTGCGTGACTCTTCAGCGAGCACCGGGCCGGAAAGGGCTGTAAGCGCGGTGAAGGCAAGGCAGGTCAGACGCATGAAAAAGGCTCCCGTTTCCGGGAGCCTTCTATCGGTCGATTGTGACAATTTTTGCTCGGCCTATGCCCCGAACGCGCCGTCAATCGTATGCATGGCCCCGGTTACGAAGGAGGCTTCCGGTCCGGCCAGCCAGCAGGGCGCTTTCCAGTATCGTGACGGGGAGATCAGGCAGGTTTCTCGTTCTCGAATTCCTTGCGCAGATCGTAGAGGGTTTCGGCGATGTGATCGTGCATCAAGGCCGAAGCCTCTTCGCCCTTGCCCTGCATCCACAGGTTCAGAAGCGTCGAGTGTTCTTGATGCGCGCGGTCGTCGCGGCCGGCGGGCTCAAGGTGTTTGGAGACATAGCGCTCGGCGATGATGTTGAGGCGCTCGATAATCTGCAGCGTCACCTGCCGGCCCAGCGGACGGACGAGCGACAGGTGGAAGGCGCGGTTGAACCTGCCCACCTCGCTCTTGTGATCTTCGGCGGCGGCGCGGTCCAGCGCTTCCAGCGCTTCGCGTGCGGCCTTGTGGTCGGCAGGCGTGGCCAGGGCGGCGGCCTGAGCCACGGCTTCCGGTTCGATCTTCAGGCGCAGGGCGTAGACTTCCTCGACTTCCGAGACGGTCATCGGGCGGACGAAGAAGCCGCGATTGGCCTGAGAGGTCAGGAGACCTTCCTGCTCCAGCCGGACCAGCGCTTCGCGCAGAGGAATCTTGCTGACGCCGAGTTCGGCGGCCAGCGCATCCTGACGGATGGCCATATCCACGGGCAGGGAGCCGGAGATGATCCGATCGCGGACCAGAGTGAAGATTTGCTCGGAGAGGGTTTGGACGACCAGCGCCATGGAGGACTCGATGCGAGAGGTTATATATTATACATTTTTGTAACAGTGTGCCGTTAAGTCCGACAAGTCAACATGTGTAACGTGATTCTGTGCACAAGGTGAGGCCGTACTCCTTTGCCATGAACGAAAAGAGGGCGCAACGGCTGTCCGTTGCGCCCTCCGTTTACGGATTGTCGCAGGTGTGCCCGGATCAGACGACCTGAAAACCTTCCCAGAACTGATCCTCCTGATCGATCCAGATGGTGTTGAAGCCGGTCGAAATGGCCGAACCTTCGATCGAGGGGATGATCGCCTTCTGACCGTTGAGATCGACTTCCTTGGTCACCACGCCGGTGAAGCGGCTGCAGATATAGCTCTGGTGGATGAAGGCTTCGCCCACAGCGAGGCGGCCGGTGGCGTGCAGGTGCGCCAGACGCGCCGAGGTGCCGGTGCCGCAGGGCGAGCGGTCGATGGCGCGCTCGCCGTAGAAGACGGCGTTGCGGCCGTGGGCGGGGTTGGTCTCACCTTCCGCGTTCTTCGGCTTGTCGGCCCACAGGACATGGCTGACGCCGCGGATGGTCGGATCGAGCGGGTGGACGGGCTCATAGACTTCGCGGACCATTTTACGGATAGTGCGGCTCAGTTCGATGAGGCGCGCCGCGCCCAGATCGTCGAGCCCGGTATAGGGGCCGTCGGCGGTGGGCTCGATGATGGCGTAGTAGTTGCCGCCATAGGCGACGTCGAGCGAGATGCGGCCGAAGTCCGGCACGTCCAGCTCGATGCCGGTCTTGGCCAGATAGGCCGGGACATTGGTGATCTTCACCGCCGTGACCTTGGGGCCATTGGTCTTGAAGTCGATGTCGATAATGCCGGCAGGCACTTCGAGTTTGAGCTTGCCCGGCGTGCGCGGCGTGACCAGACCGTTTTCCAGCGCAAACGTCACCATGCCGATGGTGCCGTGGCCGCACATGGGCAGGCAGCCGGAGGTTTCGATGAACAGGATGCCGGCATCGGTGTCTTCGCGCGTCGGCGGATAGAGGAAGCCGCCCGACATCATGTCGTGGCCGCGCGGTTCGAAGCACAGGCCGGTTCGGATCCAGTCGAAGCGGTTGAGGAAGTCCTGTCGGCGTTCGGACATGGTCGCGCCGTTCAGCAGCGGCGCGCCGCCGGAGACCAGACGCACCGGATTGCCGGCGGTGTGGCCGTCTATGCAGGAGAAGGTATGGCGAGTCATTTGCGTAAACCCAAAAACGAAAAATCCCCAGGATCGACCGCAGGCCGCCCCAGGGGATTTCACTTACGTACCTGATGGGGGCGCATGGGGGAAGCGACCTTCCCCCATGACGTATTAGGCAGCCTTGTTGATCGACAGAGACGGACGCGAAGCGGCGGCGTCTTCGACCATCTTCGTGACCTGAGCGCGACGCTCGCCGATCAGGGGCAGGCGCGGCATACGGACGCGTTCCGAACCGCGACCCATGATCTGCTCGGCCAGCTTGATCGACTGGACCAGATCGTGATCGGCGTCGAGGTGCAGCAGCGGCAGGAACCAGCGGTAGATTTCGAGAGCCGTCTTGGTGTCGCCGGCCTCCAGAGCCTTCACCAGCATGACGGATTCATGCGGGAAGGCCGAAGTCAGGCCCGAAACCCAGCCCTGGGCGCCCAGCAGCAGGCCTTCGTAGGCCACATCGTCGAGGCCGGCGAAGATCGAATAGCGGTCGCCGAAGGCGTTGTAGACGTCGGTGAAGCGGCGGGTGTCGGCGGCCGACTCCTTGATCGCCACGATATTCTTCACCGGGCGCAGCGCTTCGAGCGCATCGTTGCCGATATTGACGCGGTAGGCGGTCGGGTTGTTGTACAGCATGATCGGCAGGCCGGTCGCATGGGCGACCTGCGTGAAGTGCTCGACCAGTTCGTTGGTCTTCGGGACGTAAACCATGGCCGGCAGCAGCATCAGGCCGGTGGCGCCGATCTTTTCAGCGTCCCTGGCAAAGGCAACGGCGCGCGGGGTGGTCAGTTCCGAAGTGCCGACGACGACCGGCACACGGCCGTTGACGACTTCGACGATGGCCGACAGCAGGGTGCGCTTTTCGTCGGGCTCAAGCGAGTTGTTCTCGCCGCAGGTGCCCAGAGCAATGATGCCGGTGACCCCGTCCTTGATGAGGTCATCGATTACGCGCTGGCTTTCCGGCACGTCGATGGATAGGTCTTCTTTAAATTGCGTGGTGACTGCCGGAAACACGCCGCGCCAATCGACTTTCATAGTTTACTCCAACTGCTTGCGTAAGAATATATACCGTATACAATATGCGATGATGCGGCGCAAGAAGGATCGTACGTTTGTCTAAGGTAATTGTGGTCGGTGGCGGAATCGTAGGTTTATCCGTCGCCTATGAGCTTCAGAAACGCCGTGGTGATGTGATTGTGCTGGACCCGGATACCCCCCGTACGGGCGCATCCTACGGTAATGCGGGCCATATTGCTATAGAGCAGGTTGAACCCCTGGCGTCGTGGGGATTGATTCGCAGCGCCTATCGCCGCTGGTTCGCGCGGGGCGGCGCATTGTCCTTTCCCGTGTCGGGTTTTACGGCATGGTTGCCCTTCGGTCTGCGGCTGATGGCGGCGGCGGCGCCCGCACGCTTTAACAGAGGCAAGGCGGCGCTGTCGGCCCTGATGCAGGAGGCGATGCCGGCCTGGCGGCGGCTGGTCGCCGATCTGGGCGCGCCGGACCTGATCCGCGATGACGGGCATTATGTGGTGTGGGAAAGCGAATCTTCGGCGCAGGCCGGTCTGGCGGCGTGGCTCGATACCGATACCGGAACCGCACGCTTTCATTCGCTGACCGGCGGGGAGATGGCGGCCGTGTCGGCGCTGACCGGCAAAAAGATATATGGCGGCGTGCGTTTCGAGAATACGGGTCAGGTGGTCGATAATCGCCGGTTGCTGGAGCGGCTGGAGGCGGCCTTTGTCGAGGCGGGTGGGCAGGTGGTGCGGCAAAAGGCCGTGGCGCTGACCCTTCGTGACGGTCAGGCCCAGGTGCAGACCGACGACGGGGTGATGCGGGCGGCGGAAACCGTGATCGTCTGCGCGGGGGCGCGCTCGAAACCGCTGATGGAGGGAATCGGCTACAAGGTGCCGATGATCGCCGAGCGCGGCTATCACATACAGAGCGCGCAACATGGCTGGCCTGAAGGGATGCCGCCGGTGGTGTTCGAGGATCGCTCGATGATCGTGACCGGTTTCGAGGGCGGGTTGCGCGCAGGGAGCTTCGTCGAACTGAACCAGCCCGATGCCGCGCCGGATGCGCGCAAGTGGCGGAGGCTCAAGGCGCATGTGGCCGATCTGGGCCTGCCGATGCAGGGGGAACCGGCGCAGTGGATGGGCATTCGTCCGACCCTGCCCGACTATTTGCCGGCTATCGGGCGCAGCGACAAGGCGTCGAATCTCTACTATGCCTTCGGCCATCAGCATCTGGGTCTGACGCTGGGGCCGGTCACCGGTGAGATCGTCGCCGATATGGTCGATAGCGGCACGGGCCCGCAGGCCTTCGATATCAAGCGTTTTGGATAGGAAGTAGACATGAGTATTGGCGGTTCCACCATCGAAGCCGAACTGGCGAAGCTGAGCCCGCCCGTCGCGGCGGCGGCTATCGGCGACAGCGAATATCAGGCGCGTCTGGACAAGGCGCGCCGTCTGACCCGCGACATGGGTGCCAAGGCGCTGCTGGTCGGGGCGGGGGCGTCCTTGCGCTATTTCGCCGGCGTGCCGTGGGGGGCGTCGGAGCGTCTGATCGCCATGCTGCTACCTGTGGAGGGTGAGCCGCTGATCATCTGTCCCTATTTCGAACGCGGCTCGCTGGAAGCCGATCTGAAAATACCCGCCGAGCTGCGCCTGTGGCAGGAGGATGAGAGCCCGCACGCCCTGATCAAACAGGCTATGGCCGATTTCGGCGGTGGCGTGATTGCTATCGATCCGGCCATGTCGTTCGAGATGATCAGCCGCCTGATGCGCGAAACGGGGCTTGAGGTGCGCGAGGCGTCCTCCGTGATCAATGGCTGCCGCATGTACAAGTCGGCGGCGGAACTGGCCCTGATGCAGCAGGCCAAGTCGATGACCGAAACCGTGCACAAGGCGACGGCGCGTATCCTGAAGGATGGCATCACCACCACCGAGGTGATCAACTTCATCGAGGCGGCGCATCGTCGGATGGGTGCGGCGGGCAACAGCTTCGTCATCGTGCAGTTCGGCCACGCCACCGCCTATCCGCACGGCCTGCCGGGTGTGCAGAGCCTGAAGGAAAACGACCTCGTCCTAGTCGACACGGGTTGCTACGTGCAGGGCTATACGTCCGACATTACCCGCACCTATATCTACGGGCAGGCGACGGCGGAGCAGCAGCGCATCTGGGACATCGAAAAGGAAGCGCAGGCCGCTGCCTTCGCCGCGGTCGAGGTGGGCAGGCCCTGCGAAAGCGTCGACTATGCCGCGCGCGCTATTCTGGAAAAGCACGGTTTGGGGCCGGACTATCAGCTTCCCGGCACACCGCACCGCACCGGCCACGGCATCGGCCTGGCCATCCACGAGCCGGCCTATCTGGTGCGCGGCGACAAGACGCCGCTGGTGCCCGGCATGTGCTTTTCCAACGAGCCGATGATCGTGGTGCCGGAGCGCTTCGGCATCCGTCTGGAGGACCACATGTATGTGACGGAATCCGGCGCGAAGTGGTTCACCGAGCCGCAGGCGGCGATCAACCGGTTGTGAGCGAGGTACTGACGGTGTATATACATCGTCAGTATTTTCTGTGGAGGTCGACATGTCCAAGGACGCCGTATTCACGATGAAGATCGAGCCGGAACTGCGCGAGGCCTTTATGGCCGAGGCAGCGGCGGCGCATCGCCCAGCTTCGCAAATCGTGCGCGACTTCATGCGCGACTTTGTGGAACGGCAAAAGAAAGATCGTGAATACGACGCCTGGTTCCGTGCTGAGGTCGAGGCTGGTCTCAAAGAGGCCGATGATCCCAACACGGTATGGTATACCCAGGCAGAGGTCGAAGCCGATATGGATCGCCAGCGTCAGGACTTTATGGCCCGACTCAAGGCGCGCGGTGAATGAAAGTTGTGCTGTGGGCGGAGGGAGCCCGCCGCAGCCGCAATGAAGCGCTGGACTATATCTTTCAGGATAGTCCCAATGCGGCGACCTCTCAACTTGAACATATCCGAACGCAGACGCGATTGCTGGCAGAGCACCCCCATATCGGGCGACCGGGACGCATCCGGGGCACGCGCGAACTGGTCATCCGGCATACGCCGTTCATTGCTGTGTACCGCGTGACCGAAAATGCTGTGCAGATAGTACGTTTCCTGCACGGTGCGCAAAACCACTAAGAATAACAGTCGTTTTTCAGGTCCGCCGGGCGGCTGTTCAGGCGGGCGGCGTGGCGATAGAAGGCATCGCCGCGGATATGGTGATTGCGGCCATAGACCTCGGCCAGCACGGCGTAAAGCGGCGGGTCGTGGTGTTTGAGGTCGGCGTCGTCGACCACCACCAGAGCGTCCAGCCTGTACGCCATGTTCGAGTTGAACCAGAACTGCGTGCCTTCGGCCCAGTATTCATCGACATTGAGCGCCATATAGGCCGCGCGCCACAGCCCCTTCGCCTTGGCGTTTTGGAAGGCGGCGTCGACGCGGCGCATCAGGGCCGGGTCGCGCGTGCGGATGGCGTTGAGGATGTTGTGCGAAAACTCGTGCACCAGAATATTCTCGCCGTAATAGCGCGTGCCCGGCACGGCCAGCAGGTTTTCCGCCGCGCCGGTGGTGTAAAACCCGCCCATGCCGCGGGCGCGGGCGTCCCAGTAGTCGCGGTCGCTCATGCGGCCGATGGTCGTGGCGTAGTCGCGCACGTCGCATTTCGACAGGCGCGGGTCGTCGATGGCGGGCTTCTTCCAGTGGCGCTGTTCGGGCAGGTCGGTGGTGGTCTCCGACTGCGCCATGACGCCGACGCGCGCGCCTGAGCGGATCAGCGTATCGCGCAGGTCCGGCCTGTGGACCAGCAGGGTCACCACGATGTCGCGAGCCGCCTGCATCGCCGCTTCCGGCACCTGCGCCGAGCCGACGACGGGGATGCCGTTCGCGTCGAGATATTGCCGATAGAAGGGATCGAGACCCAGAAAGGAGGGGGGCGGAGTGATGCCCGATGCCGCCTTCACCGGTCCGCCCATGGCCGCCAGCATAAGCAGCGCCGCCGCGATCCCTTTTACGCGCATGTCAGTCCTGTCCTTCATACGGGCTCTTGCCGCCCTCGGCGATGAACTGATCCGTGCGCGCTTCGATCACGGTCAGCGGCACCGAGCCAAGGTCGAGGATCATGTCATGGAAATTGCGCAGGTCAAAGGTGTCGCCCAGCGCTTTCTCCGCCTTGTGTCGCGCCTCCCAGATGGCCATTTCGCCCATATAGTAGCTAAGCGCCTGACCCGGCGTGTTGATGTAGCGGTCGGTTTCGGTGGTGATCTCATGCTCCGACAGCGCGGTATTGTCGCGCAGGAAGGCCAGCGCCTGATCGCGGGTCCAGCCCTTGGCGTGCATGCCGGTATCGACCACGAGGCGGCATGCGCGCCACATCTGATAGGTCAACATGCCGAAATGCTCATAGGGCGTATGGTACATGCCCATTTCGACGCCGAGACGTTCCGAATAGAGTGCCCAGCCTTCGCCATAGGCCGAAATATAGAGTTGCTGACGGAATTCCGGCAGGCTCTTGTTTTCCTGCGCGAAGGGCATCTGCATGGCGTGGCCCGGCGCGCCTTCGTGCAGGACGAGGGCGGGCAGGGTGTAGAGCGGGCGCGATTTGAGGTTATAGGTGTTGAGTATCAGCACGCCCGGCCCGCCATTGCCGCCGGTATTATAGGGGGCGATGGCGTCGGGCGTCGGGATGACGGCGAAACGCATACGCGGCAGGCGGCCGAAATAGTCCTTGGCCTTGCCATCGAATTCCTTGGAAATACGAGAGCCGCGATCGAGGAATTGCTGCGGCGTGTCGACGTAGAATTGCGGATCGGTGCGCAGGAAGTCGTTGAATTCCTGCAGCGTGCCGGAATACTTCACCTGCCTCATCACGTCGTGCATCTCGGCCTTGATCTTGGCCACTTCGTCCAGACCGATCTGATGAATCTGATCCGGAGTCATGTCGTTGGTGACGTATTCGCGGATCAGCGACTGATAATAGGCCTTGCCGTCGGGCAGGTCGTAGGCGGCGATGGTCGGGCGCGCCTTAGGCATATATTCGCTGCGCACATAGGCCAGAACCTTCTTGTGCGCCGGGATGACGCTCTTTTCGATGGCCTCCTTGCCCAGACGGCGCAGTTCCGCCTGTTTTTCCGCCGAGATCGAGGCCGGCAGGGTCTTGAACGGGCCGTAAAAGCTGGTCTCCTCGGTCGCCTTGCCCTCATAGGGAATGGTGATCGAGGAATCGCGGCCCTGAATCGAGATGCGCGAGGGGGTGAAGCCGCGCTTGAGACCGGCGCGCATGTTTTCCAGATTCTGGTCGAAGGACCGCGGCACGTCGTTCAGCCAGGCGATGTAGTTGCGCACGTCTTCCTCGGTGCGCAGCGTCCGGCGCGTGGCCCAGCTCAGGCTGTTCCAGAAGCCCCAGTTCATCTCGTAGCTGCGGAAGGTCTGGTCGGCCAGCAGCGTGGAAATCTGCTGCTTGTAGACGATGTAGTTGATCTGTTCGGCGGAAGACAGGCTCTTCGGATCGATGGCATTCAGCTTCGCCATCACCTCGGTCCACTTCTTCTTTTTCATCTCCTGAAAGGCCGGCGACACGTCGGGCATGCGGTCCGGCGTCTTGCCTTCCTCGCGCGGGCTGAGCGTCTGACGCCACTCCCATTCGTCCTTGAACAGGGCCTGAAACGCCTGATCGGCAAAGGCCGCCGGGGTCGCTTGGGTCGGGGTCTGAGTCGGGGTTTGGGCGTGTAGCGGCAGGGCGGCCAGACCTGCGGCCAGAGCCAGTCCGGCGGCGAGACTCAGGGCAAGGAGAGAGGATTTTGGGCGTGCAATCGATGTTTGCGGGAACATGGAGGCCTCTGGGATGAAAGAGTAGTTGTCATATCGTATACGGTATAATAACGTCTCTGCAATGGTCTTTTCCACATGGAAGTGTTGAAAATGAGCGAACCCCGTCATGCTGTGAGCCGCCGTTATCTGTTAGCGGGCGCGGCCTTCGGCGCCGTCGCCGGCAGCGTCCCGATGCTGGCCCACGCCGTCGCCCCGCTCAGCCTGCCGGACAGCGCCGAGCCTTTGCCACTGAAAAGTGTGCGCCTCCTGCCGTCGCGCTACAAGCACGCGGTGGACATCAACACCACCTATATGATGACGGTCGAGGCCGACCGGCTGCTGCACAACTATCACAAGTTCGCCGGGCTGCCCGTGAAGGGCGAAATCTACGGCGGCTGGGAGTCGGACACCATCGCGGGCGAGGGGCTGGGCCACTATCTGAGTGCGCTGTCGCTGATGTACGCCCAGACCGGCAATGCCGACTGCAAGACGCGCATCGACTACATCATCGACGAACTGGAAAAGTGCCAGACCGCTCACGGCGACGGTTATGTCGCGGGCTTCATGCGTAAGCGTAAGGATGGGACAGTGGTCGACGGGAAGGAGATTTTCCCGGAGATCATGGCGGGCGACATCCGTTCCATGGGTTTCGACCTCAACGGCTGCTGGGTGCCCTTCTATAACTGGCATAAACTCTATGCCGGCCTGCTGGACGCGCAGACCTATACCGGCAACGACAAGGGCATAAAGATTCTGGTCGGTCTGTCGGGCTATATCGAAAGGGTCTTCGCACCGCTGACCGATGCGCAGATCCAGACCGTGCTCGACTGCGAGTACGGCGGCATCAACGAGTCCTTCGCCGAGCTTTATGCGCGCACCAAGGACCCGCGCTGGCTGAAAATGGCCGAGAAGACCTTCTATCATAACAAGGTGCTCGATCCGCTGGCGCAGCGTCAGGACCAGTTGGCCAATCTGCACGCCAACACCACCATCCCCAAGCTGATCGGTCTGGCGCGTCTGCACGAACTGACCGGGCAGCAGAGCTACGCCACGGCGTCGGACTTCTTCTGGGAGCGCGTGACCAAACACCACAGCTTTGTCATCGGCGGCAATGCCGACCGCGAACACTTCTTCCAGCCGGACAATGTCGCCAAGCACGTCACCGAGCAGACCTGCGAAAGCTGCAACACCTATAATATGCTCAAGCTGACGCGGCATCTGTATAGCTGGGCGCCGGACGCCAGCTATTTCGACTATTACGAGCGCGCGCATCTCAACCACATGCTGGCGCAGCAAAACCCGACGACCGGCATGTTCACCTATATGATGCCGCTGATGGCGGGGACGGCGCGGCGCTTCTCCAATCCCTTCAACAACTGGACCTGCTGCCACCTGAGCGGCATGGAGACCAACTCCAAGCACGGGGATTCGATCTATTGGCAGAGCAAGGACACGCTGTTCGTCAACCTGTTCATCCCGTCCACGGCGGAATGGGCCGAGCAGAAGGCCGCGTTCGAGCTGACGACGCAGTATCCCTATGACGGCAAGGTGGCGCTAAAGTTGACCCGCCTGACCGGCGCGAAGACCTTTACCGTTGCCGTGCGTATTCCGGGCTGGGCCAAATCCTCGACTCTGTTGATCAATGGCAAGCCCGCCCTGGCTTCGACGCAGAAGGGCTACGCCCTGATCAAGCGTAAGTGGGCGGCCGGGGATGTGGTGACGCTCGACCTGCCACTGGAACTGCGGCTTGAGACGCCGCCGGGAACAGACAAGGTGGTGTCGGTCCTGCACGGGCCGTTGGTGCTGGCCGCCGATCTGGGCGAAGCCGGCCCGCCGACCCGCGGCGAAGTCTGGCAGGGCACGCCGCCGGTGCTGGTCGGGGCCGACATTCTGGCCGGTATCAGGCCGGTGGCGGGGGAGGCGGCGACCTGGCGCACCGAAGGCCTCGGCCGTCCGGGCGACATCACGCTCAAGCCCTTCTACGCGCAGTATGAACGCCGCATCGCCGTCTATTTCAACCGCTATACCGATGCCGAATGGGTGGTGGCGCAGGAAGAGTTGCGGGCCGAGCAGGCGCAGTTGAAGGCCTTGGCCGAACGCTCGGTGGACATCATGTATCTGGGCGAGATGCAGCCCGAACGCGACCATAATCTGACGACGGGCGGGGCCTCCTATGCGGTGACCTATCGCGGACGCAAAGGGCGCGACGCGCGCACCGACGGCTTCTTCGAGTTCGATATGGCGGTGACCAAGGACGGCAAAGACGCGGGCCCGCTGGTGCTTCAGGCGACCTATTGGGGCTCGGAAGTCAACAAGGACTTTTACATCGCCGTGGATGGTCAGCGCATCGCCAATCAGAAGCTGACCGGCGCAAAGCCGGGCGATTTCTTCGATATCGACTACGCCATTCCGCACGAACTGACGCGCGGCAAGGCAAAGGTGCGCCTCCGCTTCGAGCCGGCGGCGATGAGCCGCTGCGGGCCGGTCTTCGGCGTGCGTCTGGTTCGCGCCGACGTGGCGAAGACGGCATAGCAATCTACGACACCCCGACGCGAGCCGCGTCGGGGATATTTTTGTGTGTGAGGTAGAGTGATGGTGAACAAGCGCGTGGCGCGTCGCGCCGTGGTTTCGGTTTCGGCGCTTTTGGCGGTAATGGCTACGGGCGCGATGGCCCAAACAGCAGACGAAATCCGGGCCGCCGAGATCAAGGCGATCGAGGCCGCACCGCCGCCGGATGTCACCGGCCGCGCCGAGTGGGAGCAGCCCGAAGTGCTGGCGGTCAACCGCCTGCCGATGAAAGCGACCTTCTTCAACTATGAGAGCGTGGACAAGGCCGTGGCGGGCGACCTTACGGCGTCGGGCAACTATCTGTCGCTCGACGGGACGTGGAAATTCGCCTTCTCCAGGACGCCGGAAACGCGCCCCGCCGACTTCTACAAATCCGATTTCGACGTGTCGAACTGGGGCACGGTGCAGGTGCCGGGCATACTCCAGGCGCAGGGCTACGGCGTGCCCTTGTTCAGCGCCGCGGGCTATCCGTTCGGGGCCAATCAGCCCTTCGTCAATCACGAGGTCAATGAGGTCGGCTCCTACCGCCGCGACTTCGATTTGCCGGCGGATTGGACCAAAGATGGAAACATTTCCAAGGATGTTTTCCTGCACATCGGCGCGGCGGGCGCGGCCTATTATATCTGGGTCAACGGCCAGAAGGTGGGCTATTCCGAGGATTCCAAGCTGCCGTCCGAGTTCGACCTGACGCCCTATGTCAAGGCGGGCAAGAACAGCATCAGCATCGAACTGTACCGCTATGCCGACGGCTCCTATCTTGAGGATCAGGATTTCTGGCGTTTGTCGGGCATCGAACGCTCGGTCTATGTCTATGCCGAGCCGAAAACGCGCCTGAGCGACTATACGGTCAAGGCTCTGCTGGATAAGACCTATACGGACGGCGTCTTCTCGCTGAAGGCCGAACTGGGTGGCGTCAAGGGGGCAGGGACCCTCACCGCCACGGTCTATGACGGCGAGACGGCGGTGCTGACCACGAAGGGTCGCGCAACGACGCAGAAGGCCGCCCAGCTTGCGGGCACGATCAAGAACGTAAAGCCGTGGTCGGCGGAGACGCCGAACCTTTACCGCATGGTCATCGAGTACCGTGACGTCAAGGGGAGCCTGATTTCGGCCACGTCGAAGAAGATCGGCTTCCGCACCATCGAGATGCGTAACGGCGAGGTGCAGGTCAACGGCAAACGCGTGATGATCAAGGGCGTCAACCGCCACGAACACGACCCGCACACCTTCCGCTTAGTCTCGCCGGAGACGACGCGCAAGGATATGGAGCTGATGAAGCAGGCGCACGTCAATGCCCTGCGTATGTCGCACTATCCGAACGACCCGCACGTCTACGACCTGGCCGACGAATACGGCCTCTACGTGATGGACGAGGCCAATATCGAGAGCCATACCTATATGGCGATGATCCGCGACATCGATCAGCGCCATAAGGCCCAACTCGGTTACAAGCCGCACTGGTACGCCGCGCATCTGGATCGTGTGGCCCGTATGGTCGAGCGCGACAAGAACGTCACCTCGGTCGTCTTCTGGTCGCTGGGCAACGAGGCGGGCATCGGGCCGGCGTTCGAGAAGGCGGCGAAGTGGGTGCGCGATAACGATAAGACGCGCCTGCTCAACTTCCTCGGCTACGGCACGATCGGCGAAGAACACCGCCCCAACCTCTATGTCGACCTCTATGCGCCGATGTACGACGACATCGAGAAGATGGCCGACTATGCGAAGGATGACCGTTACACCCAGCCGATGATCCAGACCGAATACGCTCACGCCATGGGCAATTCGCTGGGCAATCTTGAGGAATACTGGGAGACCATCCGCGCCTACAAGAAGCTGCAGGGGGGCTTCATCTGGGACTGGGTCGATCAGGCGATGATCCTCAAGGACGAAAAGGGCCGCGACTACTGGGCGCAGGGCTTCGACTATCCCAAGGGCACGTGGCGCGACAACGCCATCATCGGCGACGGTGTCATTCAGGCCGACCGCACGCCCGACCCGGAATATTTCGAGCTTCAGAAGGTCTATTCGCCGGTGGTCTTCGAAGGCGACCCCAGGTCGGGCAAGCTGACCGTCATCAATCGCAATGATCTGATCGACCTGTCGGGCTACGAGTTCGGCTGGAAGCTGGAAAAGGACGGCGTGACGGTGAAGACCGGCGCGCTCTCCGGCGTCAATGCGCCGGCGGCGGGGCGCGCCGACGTGGCGCTCGATCTCGGCGCGGGGGGTTATGAGGCGGCGTCGGAATATGTGCTGACTGTCTCGGCGGTGGCGAAGGACGACCGGATGCCGGGCCTGCCCAAGGGCTCGTCGATGGGCTGGACGCAATTCGTTCTGCAGGCCGCCCGACCCGCGGCGCTCACGGCGTCGGGCCCGGTCAAGGTGACGAAGACCGCGGCTCAGGTCGAACTGAGCGCCGGGCCGTCGCGTCTGACGCTCGATGCCAAGACGGGTGAGGTCCAGTCGTATGCGGTCAACGGGCAGGTGATGCTGACCGGGGGCACGCCCTATTTCTGGCGCGGCCTGACCGACAATGACGAAGGCACCGGCGTCGCCACCAGCCATGCGATGTGGAAGCAACTCAGCGAGAAACGCACGCTGGAGACGCTCGACGTGTCCGACGCGGGCGAGGTCAGGGTCGGCTGGCGCGTCGGCGCCGGCTCGGTGAAATTCACCACCACCTATCGCCTCTATGGCGACGGGACGCTGGATGTGAAAGCCGACTATGTGCCGGTGCGCGACGACCTGCCCGATCCGCTGCGCGTGGGGATGAAGTTCTCGACCCACCCGGCGCTGACCAATATCCAGTGGTACGGACGCGGGCCGCAGGAATCCTACTGGGATCGCAAGACCGGCGCGGCCATCGGCCTCTACGAAGGCAAGATCGCAGACCAGTATCACGACTACATCCGGCCGCAGGAATCGGGCAACAAGACCGATGTGCGCTGGATGGCGCTGACTACCGCAAACGGCGCGGGGCTCAAGGTCACGGGGCATCAGCCCCTGTCGGCCAATGCCCTGGCCTTCCCGGTCGAGGACCTCTATCTTCAACCGACCGGTCAGCGCCATTCGTCGGACATCGTGCCGCACGGCGACGGCACGCTGATGATCGACGCGCTGCAATCGGGCGTGGGGGGCGACACCGGCTGGAACTGGATCGGACGGCCGCTGATGAAGTATCGCATCCCGCACGCGCCGTTGCGCTACGGTTTTACGCTTAGTCCTGTGGGTAAATAAGGGTTAGTCTCAGGCGTGACATAATCCGCAACCATCCTGCGGTTCTCGGAATCGTTTGGAGAGCGGCAAGATGGTGAAGGTGGCGATGATAGCGGGCGGTCTGGCCCTGCTCGCTTTAGGCGGTTGCGCCTCGATAGGCGGGACCGGTGCGCCGGCGACCCCGGCGGAAACGATCAGCTATTCGGTCGGCCCGTGCTTCGGCTTCTGCCCGGTTTACAGTGTCGAAGTCACGCCCGACGGTACGGTGCGCTATACCGGCGAACGCCACACGGCGGTGCTGGGCGGCAAGGAACTGATCGGTCAGACCGGCGCGCACAAGGCCATGCTCAAGGCGCTGGCCCCGTACCGCCCGGCCACCGGTCAGACGGCGGATACCGAGTGCGAGCAACAGGTCAGCGACCTTCAGCATTACCGCATCGTGTGGAAGGCTGCGGACGGCACCGAAACCGTCCTCCAGCATAATCAGGGCTGCCGATCGCCCAGGAATGATGAACTGAACAAGGTTTTGCAGGGCCTCCCCGCCAAGCTCGGCATCGCCGACTGGGCGAAATCCGAACACCGCCCGGGCGTGTCGCGCGGCTAGTCAGGTTTACCACAGATGGCCCCAGATGACCGCCTTTGGCGGTCTGCACAGATTTCATTGTAACGGTCGTTTCATCAAACGCGGTGCATCTGTGTCAAGGCCCGCTCTGCGGGCCGCATCTGTGTCATCTGTGGAGATTCTTCCCTTGAAATTCGCCTCCGTCGTGAATATCTATCATTTGATAGGTATTCGCGACGGAGGCGAAAATGACGACGCGCATCCATGCCGACCTGTGGGCGCAGGCCGAAGCGCAGGCCCGGGCTGTGCCGGCCATCTACGGTGATATCGACTTTTCCACCCTGCCTGAGCGCTTCACCATCGATCCGGCGGCGGGCGATCTGGGCATCTTCCCGGAAATCACCCCGGACCTGAAGGCCGATGAGCCCCTGACCGACCTGATGGCGGTCTATACGATGACCGGCGACGCGGTGGCCGACGCCTATGCCGCACGACTGACCGATTACGGTTTCAAGCCCCTGATCCAGATGCTGCAAACCGCCTGCGACAAAGGGATCGCGGCGGTGCCGGACGCGCCGCCGGAACTGGCGGCTTTTCTCGCCGATATGGAGGCGACCCCCGACTGGATCGACATGGCGCTGGTCGAAGAAGGCGCGCGCATCGAGCGTAATCAGTATGCCCACCTCGTGCCCTTCGCCATTCGCGGGGCGTTTCTCGCCACCTTCATGAACACCTATTCGGCCCTGCCGATGGCGCTGACCGGCAATCTGACGGATCAACTGGCGGCTAAACGCGTGCATGAGACGGCGACCTTTTTCACCCTGACGGTCATGCCCGGTGCGCTCAGGCGTTTTGGAGCGGCGTTCAAGGCGGCGGCCATGGTGCGGCTGATGCATTCCATGGTGCGTTTCAATTTGCGCCACAGACCCGGCCTGTGGGACACATCGGTCTATGGCGTGCCTATTCCGCAGGTCGATCAGATGCCGGCGGGGCAGATCGGTTCCTTCCTCCTGGCCTTTCAGGCGCTGAAAGACGGACGCGACAGCTTCACGCCGGAGGAGCGCGCGCGTATCGAGATCGCGCGCTATCGCTGCTTCCTGCTGGGCCTGCCCAAGGCCCTGCTGGGCGAGACGCCGCGCGAGATCGCCCGCCTGATGCTGGCGCGGCAGGCCACCCTGCGCGCCGCTTTCGACGACAAGACCTGCGGCGCGCTGGTGCGCGGGACGCTGAGCACCGAACTGTCGTCCGACCCGACCCCGCTGGGGCGGTTCGAGCGGCAACTGGAGCGCAGCTTCTCCAAGGCCTTTTTCATCAAGCATTTCCTCAAGGGCAATGCAAAGCGCGCCGAACGCATGGGCGTGCGCTACACCCTGTTCGACCGCAAGATGGCGCTGATGGCGGCGGCGGGCATCTTCTCGCAGCTTAGGGTCTTCCGCGTGCTGAGCGACATTCCGGTGGTGCGCGAACTGGCCGACCGGCATCTGGTGTACAAGCTGAAAGGCCATCTGAAACGCTACGGCCACGCCGAATTTGCTTCCGACGGCGATAGCTACAAAGGCGCGCCGCATGGCGGTTAAGGAGGCTCGACAGGGCTACGAAAAGAGCGAGGCGACGCGCGCGGCCATTATCGCGGCCGGTCATCGTTTCTTCGGCGCGCAGGGCTTTAACGGCGCGACCACCCGCGCCATTGCCGAGGCGGCGGGCGTGGCCCTGCCGGCCATTGCTTACCATTTCGGCGGCAAGGAAGGGCTGTATCTGGCCTGCGCCGAAGATATCCTCAGCCGTTATTACGCCGAAACGGGCGCGCTGGCGACGCAGGCCCTGACGGCGCTGAGCGAAGAGCCCGGCGAGGCCGTATGCCGCGACTATCTGCGGCGTATTCTGAAACAGCTTTTGCGCGTTTTCGTGCAGCCGGACGCGGGCGATTACCGCGCCGACTTCGTGACGCGCGAACTGCGCGATCGCGGCCCGGCGTTTCAGCGGCTTTGTGAGGGGCTGTGGCTGCCGGGCGTCGATCTGGTGGCGCGACTAGTGGCCGGCGTGAAGGGGCGCGCCGGGATGGCCGACGATCAGGTCGATGCGCTGATGCTGATTTCGAGCCTGCTGGCCTTCAATACCGGGCGCGATGTGACCTTGCGTATCCTCGGTCTCGACCGGTTCGACGCCGATGCCTTTTCCAGACTGGATGCGGCTATCGATCGTCTGGTGGCTGGTATTTAAGGTTTTACCACAGATGATACAGATGACCGCCTCCGGCGGTCTGCACAGATTTCATTTTCACTGATGTCTCATCGAGCGTGGTGCATCTGTGTAAAGGCCCGCTGTGCGGGCCGCATGTGTGGCCATCTGTGGAGACTCTTAAAACCATGCGGCGTGCGCAGAGCCGCCTACTTCGCCTCCGTCTCTTTCAACAGAGCCGCCAGATCGGCCTTCCAGAACCTGGCCCACGTATGCGTACCGTGGCCGCGTGTCTCAGGCGAGGAGGGGATCAGGCGGTATTTTACGCTCTTCATCTGCGGCAGGGTGGCTTCGGGGATGCCCAGTTCCGGCGGGTTGATGAAGTCGTCCGCCGAATTGATCCACATGGTCGGCGCGGTGATTTTCCCAAGGCCGGGCAGGGGGTTATAGGTGCGCGAGGCGTCGAACTGATAGATGAAGTCGTTGGCGTCGCGCGAAGCGATGTCCTTTTCAATCCGCTCGCGCACATAGGTTTCGGCGGCTTCGCGGGTGGGGAACTGCGTCTGGAGATATTCCGGCGCGCTGCCGGCCATGACCGAGAGCGCCGCCGCCGTGCGCAGGCCCAGCACCGGCTGGGTCGTATAGTTGCCGCCTTGCCAGACCGGGTCGGCGCGAATGGCGTCCATGGCGGCGATGCGCCACATGCGGTTGCGCCCGGCGATTTCCACCGGCTGACAGGCCATCGGCATCAGGGCGTCGGCATAGGTGGGATGCGTTTCGGCCCAGACGAAAATGTGCATGCAGCCCATCGACGTGCCGAAGATCAGCCGCAGATGCTCAAGCCCGAAAGCCTGTTTCAGCATGAGGCGCTGGGCCTCGACCATGTCGTCATAATCGTATTTAGGGAAGGCCATGCGCAGGCCGTCCGACGGCTTTGACGACGCGCCATGACCGATGTTATCCGGCAGGATGATGAAATAGCGCGAGGCGTCGAGCGGCTGACCGGGTCCGTAAAGCTCGTCGGCGAACTGCGGCACAAGGAACTGCGCGCCCGATCCGCCGGTGCCGTGCAGGATCATCACCGCATTGGTGATGCGGCCCTTGGCATCCCGTTTGGGCGTGCCCAGCGTGCGGTAGTGCATACGCAGGTCTTTCAGCGTCTCGCCGGTTTTGAAGCGGAAATCCGTCAGCACGACCTCACCCTGTTTAACGGCGGAGGCATCGAAGGCGAGGGCCAAAGACGGGGCCGGAAGCGTGGCCAAGAGCCAGCCCGCGAGGCCGAGCGACAGGGTTTTGAACGACATAAAAGGCCTCGTTAAAAAGTTAAGAACCGACGACGGAGTGAGTTGACTTATGCGTATATCGTATACAACATACAATTTATCAGGCTGAATTCAACATCTAAGGGCTGGCTATCATGATGCGTTCTGTACGGGTTTCAACCCTTCTTGCCTTGGGTCTTCTGACCAGCGTCTCCTTCCTGCCGGTCGCGGCGGCGGCTCAAGCCCCGGCGTCTCCGCCCGCCTATCAGGCCGGTCAGTCGGCCGACGCCAATATGAAGGCGCTGTACGAGGCCGAATGGACCTGGCGTCAGGCCGAGATGGGTCGTTCGGGGCCGGGACGCGGCATGTCGGGCGCCAAGCTGCCGACCGTGACGCCGGAAACCTATGCGCGTCGTCTGGCCTATTGGGACAAGGCGCTGGCCGAATACAAGAAAATCCCTCTGGACAAGCTGTCTCACGACGAACACATCAATGCCGAGGTGTGGTTCGCATCGGTTTCGGCTCAGGCCGACAATATCCGCTTCAAAACCTACGAAGCGCCGTTCAATTCCGATACCTTCTTCTGGACGCTCAACTCGCGTCAGGGGTTCCGCACGGTCGAGGAATATTCGAACTACATCGCGCGCCTGCGCGACATTCCGCGCTATTTCGGCGAGCAGACGGTCAATATGAGGGCCGGCATCAAGCGCGGCTACACGGTTCCCTACGTCTCGACAGTGGGTCGCGACAAGACGATGGAGCCCTATGCCAAGGCCGATGAGGCCAACCCGCTCTACGACGCCTTCCGCGACATGCCGGAAACCATCCCGACGGCTGAGCAGGCAAGGCTCAAGGCCGAGGCCCTGACGGTCATCCGCACCGTCGCCGCGCCGGAATACAGCAAACTCCTGACCTTCTTCCGCAGCGAGTATCAGCCCAAGGCGCGCCGCGACTTCGCTGCCTGGTCGCTGCCCGACGGCAAGGCCTTCTACAAGGCGCGCATCAACGAATTCGTCACGCTGGACATGACGCCGGAAGAGATCCATCAACTGGGTCTGAAGGAGGTCGCCCGCATCCGAGCCGATATGGAAAAGACCATGACGGATTCGGGCTTCAAGGGCACCTTCCCGGAATTCCTCGTCTTCATGCGTACCGATCCGCAATTCTACGCCAAGACGCCGCGCGAACTGCTGTCCTATTCGGCCTATGTGTCGAAAAAGGCCGACGGCAAGCTGAAGGACTTCTTCGCCGTCCTGCCGCGCTACCGCCACGCCATCCTGCCGGTTCCGGATGCGGTGGCGCCTATCTATACATCGGGCCGCGGCGGGCTGGATTCGTGCCTGATGAACACCTACGCGCTGGAATCGCGCCCGCTGTACAACCTGCCGGCCCTGACCTTGCACGAATGTACGCCGGGTCACTCGTATCAGGCGGCTGCCGCTCTCGAAGCGCCGCCGCGCCCGGACTTCCGCCGCTCGACCGGCTTCTCCGGCTATGGCGAAGGCTGGGGCCTCTACACCGAATGGCTGGGCACCAAGATGGGCATCTACGAGACGCCCTATGAGGAGTTCGGCCGTCAGACCTTCGAGATGTGGCGTGCCGCGCGTCTGGCCATCGACACCGGTCTGCACACCAAGGGCTGGACCCGTCAGCAGGCCATCGACTACCTGAAGGAAAACACCGCTCTGGCGCAGCTCGACATCGAAAACGAAGTCGACCGCTATATCGCCTGGCCGGGTCAGGCCCTGGCCTACAAGATCGGCGAGTTGAAGATGCGCGAAATGCGGGCGCTGGCCGAGAGCGAACTGGGCGCGGACTTCGATCAGCGCACCTTCCACGACACCATTCTCAACATGGGCTCGGTGCCGCTCTCGACCTTCGAGCGCGAAATGCGTGGCTATATCGACGCGGAAAAGACCCGCGTTGCGGCCAAGAAGACCTCAGGCAAGTAAGCGGGAGCGGGGACGATGAAGAACGGGGTGAAGGCAGTTCTGGCTGCCACGATGCTGCTTGCCCAGCCGGTATGGGTTCTGCCTGCACTGGCGGCGCCGGAAGTGGCCGATTATGAAAAGGCCATTGGTCTGCGCGATGCGTGGTCCGGCCTGACGCGCGATATTGCCGAGCCGGCGCAATGGATCGAAGGTACGCAAACCTTCGTCTACCGCAAGTCGGTCGAAGGGGGTTTTCAGTTCATTCTGATGGACGCGACGACGGGGCAGAAGCGCGTAGCCTTCGATCATGACCGGCTGGCGGCGGCGTTCAATGCGGCGGTGGGGACGAACTTCACCGGCCTGACCCTGCCGTTTACCGCGCCCTTCTCCACGACGAATTTCAGCGACGGCGGCCGCAAGCTGTCGATCCGCTGGGATGAAGCCATGTGGAACTGCGATCTTGTCGCCTATAAGTGCGAAAAGGCCGTGCGCAACCGTCAGGGCCGCGGCTTCTCAGGCGTGGTGCGTGACCTGAAGACGCCTGCCGATAATACGCCCAAACTCTCGCCGGACGGCAAGTGGCTGGCCTTCGTCGATAATTTCAACGTCGCCATCAAGCCCAAGGCGGGCGGCGAGACGATCCGCCTGTCCACCGATGGCTCCGAAGGCCTGTTCTACGACCCGGAATCGATCCAGTGGTCGCCGGATTCCCAGAAGATCGTGGTGCTGCGCGTTCAGCCGGGCTTCCGCCGCGAAGTGGTGCGGGTGATCTCTTCACCGAAGGATCAGGTCCAGCCCAAGATCGATATCCAGCTTTACCCGAAGCCCGGTGACGCCATCGACATCGACCGTCCTGTCCTGTTCGACGTGACGACGAAAAAGCAGACGCATATCCCGTACGATCTGTTCTCCAACCCGCTGCGTCTGCGCGATCTGACGTGGCGCAAGGACAGCAAGGGTCTGCGTTTCGAGTACGATCAGCGCGGCCATCAGGTCTATCGCCTGATCGAGGCCGATGCCGCGACCGGCAAGACCCGCGTGGTTGCCGAAGATACGTCGGACACCTTCATCAACGCCTATGGCCGCCGCTACAGCTACGATGTCGGCGGAGAAGGCCGTGAACTGATCTGGATGTCCGAACGCGACGGCTGGAACCATCTCTATCTGTACGATGCGACGACCGGCAAGGTGAAGACCCAGATCACCAAAGGCGAGTTCGTGGTGCGTCAGGTGCTCAAGGTCGATGAGAAGAAGCGTCAGATCTATTTCGCCGCCAACGGTATGCGCAAGGGCGAAGACCCGTACTTCCAGCACTTCTACCGCATCGATTTCGACGGCAAGAACCTGACGCCGCTGACATCGGCTCCGGCCTTCCACGACGTGGCCTTCTCTTCGGATATGCAGTTCTACACCGATACCTATTCGCGCGTGGACATGCCGAACGTGATGGAACTGCGTCGTGTGTCGGACAACAGCCTCGTCTCGACGGTCGAAAAAGGCGACATTTCGCGCCTGACCGCCGCCGGTTTCAAGCCGCCGGAAGTCTTCACGGCCAAGGGCCGCGACGGCAAGACCGACATCTGGGGCGTCATCGTGCGCCCTACCCATTTCGATCCGAACAAGAAGTATCCGGTCATCGAAAACATCTATGCCGGGCCGCATTCGTCCTTCGTGCCCAAGACCTTCTGGCCCTTCGGCCCGCACTCCAGCGGCGACAAGGTGATCGGTATGCAGGCGCTGGCCGATATGGGCTTTATCGTCGTGCAGATCGACGGCATGGGGACGCAGAACCGTTCCAAGGCCTTCCATGACGTCGCCTGGAAGAACCTGCAGGATGCCGGTTTCCCCGACCGCATCGCGTGGCACAAGGCGGCGGCCGCCAGGTACGGTTCTTACGACATCAGCCGCGTCGGCATCTATGGCGGCTCCGCCGGCGGTCAGAACACGCTGAGCGCGCTGGAAGAATTCCCGGACTTCTACAAGGCCGGCGTCGCCTATGCCGGTTGTTTCGACAACCGCATGGACAAGATCGGCTGGAATGAGGCGTGGATGGGCTGGCCTCTGGACGAGAGCTATTCGCGCTCCTCCGGCGTCGATAATGCTTATAAGCTCAAGGGCCACGTCATGCTGGTGGTGGGCGAACTCGACATGAATGTCGATCCGGCCTCGACCCTGCAGGTGGTCAATGCCCTGATCAAGTCGCGCAAGGATTTCGACCTGATCGTCGCGCCGAACGACGGTCACGGGGCCTTGCGCACCACGGGCGACGTCAATTACGGACTGCGCCGCCAGTACGACTTCTTCATCCGCCATTTGCAGGGCGAAGCGACGCCGCAATGGAATGCGCAAGCCGATACCCTGCCGAAAATGAAGTGACTATCAGAGACCTGACTGAATGACCGACACCGTTACCCTGACGCTCGACGAGGCACAGGCGCTCAGCCTGCGTACCCTGACCGGCAATGGTTTTTCCGAAGCCCATGCGCAGGCGATCACCGCCACCATCATGGCCGGTCAGCGCGACGAGTGCCATTCGCACGGCCTGTATCGTTTGCTGGTCTGCGTGGCGACGCGCAAGGCGGGCAAGGTCTCGAACGCCGAGCCGGTGATCACCGACGCGGCGCCGGGTCTGGTACGGGCCGATGCGCAGGGGGCCTATTCCTTGCTGGCGCTGGAACGCGGTCTGCCGCTTCTGGCGCAAAAGGCGCGGGCGCAGGGGATTGCGGCTCTGGCCATCAATCACTGCTACCACTTCTCAGCCCTGTGGCCGGAAGTCGAGGCCATCGCGGCGGAGGGGCTGGTGGCTTTGGCCCTGACCCCCAGCCATGCGTGGGTCGCGCCCTACGGCGGGACCAAGGGCGTGTTCGGCACCAATCCGCTGGCCTTTGCCTGGCCGCGACCCGACAATAATCCGTTCGTCTTCGATTTTGCCACCAGTGCGGCGGCGCGTGGCGAGATCGAACTGCACCGCCGCGCGGGCAAGCCCATCCCCGAAGGCTGGGCCGTCGATGCGGAGGGCAATCCCACCACCGACGCCGAGGCCGGCATGGCCGGGGCCATGCTGACCTTCGGCGGCCACAAGGGGTCGGCGCTGTCGGCGATGATCGAGCTGATGGCGGGACCGCTGATCGGCGATTTCCTCAGCCTTGAATCCTATGTCTATGACGCCGGGCAGGGGGCGACGCCCTATCACGGGGAACTGCTGCTGGCGATCAATCCGGAAACCTTCATGGGCGGTAATGTCGCGCACCATGCCGGTCGGGCTGAGGCTTTGTTCGACGCCATAGTGGGGCAGGGCGCGCGCCTGCCGTCTCAGCGCCGCTACGAGGCCCGCGCGCGTAGTCTGGCTTCGGGTACGGTCAGTATCCCGGCCAGGCTGCATCAGGATATTCTGGCGCTTACGCCTTAGAATTTAAGATTTAAGACTCTCCACAGATGGCCACAGATAGATGCCCGCATATGCGGGCATCACACAGATGGTTTGGTGAGTGTTACTGATCTTTAGAGCGGAATGATTTCTGATGGAATCATTCCGCTCAAGCCGCCATTGCGGCGGCGGCCAAGGTGGCGGAGCTACCGCCCGGCGAGGGCGTAAACAAAATCTAGATCACTATGTTTCCATAAGAAAACATAGTGATCTAGCCGCCGAAGCCGGCATCTGTGTAAATCTGGGGCCATCTGTGGAGAATCTTTCGAAGGGCGTTACCCCTCCAGCGCCTTCAGAATCTGGCGCTTCAGCCGTCGGCGTGTGGCCGCATCCAGTGGTCCATAAAGCCCTTTGTCCCGCGGGCTGAGGTGCGCCACCGGGTCGCCATTCTCACCGAAGACATAGTGCGCGAACAGATTGCGCCACACGGCGCGTTCGTGCTCAGGCAGGTCGCGTATGGCGAGGATCGCGTGCAGGAAGGCGTCGGACGGCGGCGTATCCGCCTGCGCCGCCGCATCCCACCAGTAGTTGACCAGCACGTTGAACGGCGACAGCGAACGCACCTGATGCCACCAGCCGTAGGGTATGTATATAGCGTCGCCCGGCTCCAGCTCGACATCGATACGCGCCGCCTGCGCTTCGGCAAAATGCGGGTAGCGGTCAAGATCGGGTTTATCGATATCGACCATGCTGACCGGAACGCCGCCGATGGTGCGCTCGTACGGTCCCGGATAGAGGTTCGGCAACTGCTCCGGCGGGAAGAGGCTGAAGCGCCGTCGTCCGGCCACCACGCAGGCGATATTGTCGTTCAGATCGTAATGGGTGCGCGTCACCACCGCATTGCCGACCCAGATACGCGGCGCGACGTCGGGCAGGAGGTCGAGGCGATTCTCCCCGCCGAAACCCGGCATCTGACGCGCGATGGGGGTGGATTGCAGGCTGATCGCCATGGGCTCGGTCTTGCCGCGTTCGGCTAATAGCCGCTCGATCACTTCCGGCAGTGTGGCCGGGCCGTGGCTGAAATTGGTAAGGTGGGTGTCGAAGCCGTAAAAGAAGCTGCCCCTGGCCTGCGGCGGCGCGACATAGACGCCGGCGGGTTCGCCCGAATCGTGACCGAGGAGGTAGTCGCAAAGCGCTTCATCAGACCGCATCCCCTTGGCCACAGAGGGCCAGTCTCCGATCGCGCCCCTTAAAAGCGCGGGTCTGCGCGCCGGACGGATAACCGTCTCAAACAGCTCGCGATCCGGGCGATCGTAAGCCGGAACGGCACTTGAGACACGGGGATCGGTAGGCATGGCAGGCGGCTCCGGGACGGTATGGGGTTAAAGAATGGCAAAAAAGCCGCACTCGGCACATCGTATACTTTATCGAGCCAAATCGTATAATTTATAATTGACGAGCCTTCGTAACGGTGTTTAGCTCAGATTGTGTCAGAAATGTTTCCGGAATGCGTCTGTTCATTCAGTCCGACCGGGCGACTAAAGGGGATCGAGATATGAAGCGTACAACGCGGTCGTTAATCATGAGTAGTGTGGCGGCCTCCGCCATTTTCACCGGCTGGATGGCTGCGCCTGCCATGGCGCAGGAAGCCGGCGCCAGCGAAGTCATCGAAGAGGTGGTCGTCACCGGCACCCGTATTCGCCGTCCTAACCTGAAGAGCGCCTCGCCGATCACCACGGTCGATGCCAAGGAAGTGGAATTCCAGGGTTCGGTCGCCGTCGACTCCTTTCTCGCCAAATTGCCGCAGATCGAAGCCGCCGCTAACGAAAACGGCTCGAACGGCTCCAGCGGCCGCGCCACGGTCAACCTGCGCAGCCTCGGGGGCGGCCGCAGCCTGGTTCTGATTGACGGTCAGCGTTTCCTCCCGACGCAGGCCATGGATCTCAACTTCATCCCGACCGCCCTTGTCGAGCGCACCGACGTCCTGACGGGCGGCGCGTCCTCGGTTTACGGTTCGGACGCCATGTCGGGCGTCGTCAACTTCATCCTGCTGAAGAATCTCGACGGCGTGCGCATGAACGCGCAATACAGCATCTATAACCACAAGAACGACGAAGGCTATCTGCGCAAGATCCAGTCGGACAAGAAGTACAAGCTGGCGCCGGACAATGTCTGGACCGGCCGCAAGTTCGATTTCAACGTCGCTGCCGGTGCCAACTTCGAAGACGGCAAAGGTAATGTCGCCGGTTACTTCGGTTATCGCAAGATGGATCCGGTCCGTCAGGACCAGTACGACTATTCGAACTGCGCCATCAACTACCCGCCGGCCTCGGTCGCGCCGGCCGGTACGGCCTATGTCTGCGGCGGTTCGGCCACCCACGCCTACGGCTCGTTCCGTCCGCTGACCTACACGCCCACCGGCGGCACCGCCGTCAACACCAACGCGACCGGCGTGCAGTACGCCAATGCGATGGACGGCTCCAAGACCTGGGTCACGGACGGCCCGGACTTCTACTACAACTATACGCCGGACAACTATATCCAGCGTGACAGCGAGCGCTACACCGCCGGCGCCTTCTTCAACTACGACGTCAATGAGAAGATCGAGGCCTATGGCTCGTTCATGTTCATGGACGACGTATCGGTCTCGCAGGTCGCCCCGTCGGGCATCTGGACCGGTCGCGCCTTCACCGTGAACTGCGATAACCCCTTCCTGAGCACGCAACAGCGCGGTCTGCTGTGTAACGGCAACACGACCGGCAATGCCTCGACCTGGGTGGCCCTGCGCGGCGTCGGCGGCGAAGGCCGTCGCAACGACATGCGTCATACCTATTACCGCGCCAGTCTCGGTTTCCGCGGGACCCTCAATGACGCCTTCAGCTATGACGTGAACTACAGCTACGTCACGGCGCGCGAGCGTACAAACTACCAGAACGACATCAATCAGAACAAGGCGGCCCAGGCGCTTCAGGCGGTCACCGTGGGCGGTCAGGTCGTCTGTAAGGACACTTCGGGCGGGTGTAAGCCGATCGACGTCTTCAGCGCCAAGGGCCCGTCGAGAGAAGGTTATAACTTCATCTACTCGCCGACCTTCACCGCCAACGATCAGGACATGAAGGTCCTGTCGGGCTTCGTCAGCGGCGATCTGGGTCAGTATGGCGTCACCTCGCCCTGGGCTTCTGATGGTCTGCAGGTCGTTCTGGGCGCCGAACATCGCGAAGAAACCACGGCCACCAAGTTCGACCAGGTTCAGATCGACGCTGGTTCGATCAATTCGGACGGCGTGATCACCACGGACGAAATCTTCACTGAAATCGAAGCGCCGCTCATTCAGGACAAGCCCTTCGTCTACTCTCTGTCGTTGGCCCTGGGCTACCGCACCTCGACCATCAAGGTGTCGAACAGCACCAACCCGGAACGCGAGAAGGAAGCGGACACCTACAAGTACGAACTCAAGTATCAGCCGATCCCGGATGTGCTGCTCCGCGCTTCGTACAATAAGGCGATGCGCGCTCCGAACGCCGGCGAACTGTTTGCGGCCCAGTCTTACGGCAATATCGCAGCCACCGACCCCTGTTCGCAGAATGGTATCGCCCAAAGCGGCGCTACGCTTGAGCAGTGCCTGCGTACCGGCGCCACCACGGCTCAGTACAACGCCAAGACCATCCCGGACTGCCCCGCCACCTTCTGTACGCGTCAGGGCGGCGGCAACCCGAACCTGAACCCGGAAACCGGCAAGACCACCACCTATGGCGTCGTCTTCACCCCGCGCTTCGTGCCGGGCCTGTCGGTCAGCCTCGACTACTTCAAGGTGCGTATCGAAGACTATATCGGCACGATCAGCCCGACCGTCGCCCTGTCCCAGTGCGTGCAGACCGGCAACCCCGTGTTCTGCGGTCTGATCCATCGCGACCCGCTGACCGGCGCCATCTTCGGTCCGGGCGCGGACGGCGGCTACATCGTCGGCACTAACGTCAACACCGGCTATCTGGAAACCAAGGGCTGGGACGTCAATGCCGCCTACACGCTGCAAACCGAAGACGTATTCCAAAAGGACTATGGTTCGGTCAACTTCAGCCTGACCGGCACGCTGCTCAAGTCGCTGGAAACCGAAGCCATCCCGAATGGCGGTTCCTACGATTGTAAGGGCCTGTTCGGTCCGGTCTGCGGCCAGCCGGCTCCGGAATGGCGCCACAGCCTGCGCACCACCTGGCAGACCAACTGGGGCGATACCTTCTATCTCCCGGCGGCCGTATCGATCAACTGGCGCTATATGGGCGTGGTCAAGCTGGCGTCCAACACCGGCAAGCCGTTCCTGACGGGCACCAAGTCGACCATCGACGCCAAGATCCCGGAATACAGCTATGTCGACATCGCGGCGACGTTCAACGTCACCAAGGGCGTCGTGGCTCGTGTCGGCATCAACAACCTCTTCGACAAGACGCCGCCGTACATGAACGACGCGCTTCTGACCGAATTCGGCAACGGCAACACCTATCCGGGCGTCTACGACCCGCTGGGCCGCATGTTGTTCGTCGGCTTCAACGCCAAGTTCTGATGAAGATGCCGGCGCTCCGCTCCCACGGCGCGCCGGTTTCCGTCAGGACCTGACGTCCTTCTGTAGCCTTAAACTTCCCCATTTCATCCGGCGGTTTCTCCTCCCCCAACCGCCGGGCGGGGTCCCCCCTGGGCGGCAAACCCGATTGCGTGACGGTTTGCCGCCATTTTTTTATCTGTGAGGCCTCCCCCATGACCAACGGATTCCATCGCCGCGCCTTTTTGCAGGGATCGGTTGCGGGCACCGCGGGCCTTGGTGTCACCGGAATGGGTGTGGCCGCCGCCGCGCAGGTTTTGCCGACACTCGAAAGCGCGGCTTCGGTGAAAACCGCCGGTTTGACGCTGTTGGCGCAATTCACCGCCCACGGCGTACAATGGACCGTTCATGAGGACCAGACCCGCCGCGACGGCGCGATCGTCTTTACCTCGGACAAGGGCGCGTTCTCGTTGTCCAAACGCCCCGAAGCCGTTTTCGACGATATTCAGCCGTCCTATCTGGGGCTGGCTCTGAAAGACATCTGCCTGGCCGATGCAGACCTTCTGGCTGACAAGCTGCTGGCCCATGGCGGCGATCCGGACCCGGAAGAGGTGCGCAGGGCCGCACCACCGGCGGGCTGGAACTTCACGCGCGAATCGCTGTGGTGGCGTATGCCGTGGACGACCTTCATCGGGACGAAGCAGCAGGGCGACACCATGCCCATCTTCCCCAACGGGCGCACGCGCGCCTTCCGTCCGGAGCATGAGTTTCCCGAACTGAATGGCGATGACAATGTCAAACGCCGCTGGGAAGGGCTGTTGGGCGGCTGGCTGCCCGCCATCCACAAGATTATCGAAATTTCGCCGACCCGCCATTACGACCTGCTGGTCTTTGCCGATGTGACGGCCAAGGATCGGCTGGTGGTGCAGACCTGGCACCGTACCATCCAGTACGACAACGGTCGGCCGGTGAAGACCACCTTCGGTCATTCCTACGCGCCATTCCCGCGGCGTCGCGTCGATCCGACGCCGGAGGCCTTTTATGAGGGGCTACTGACCTTTGCCGGCTACTGGCAGGCGGAACTGAAGGATCAGGCGGCGCTGCAGATCCCCGACGCCGCCCTGTCCGACATGGTCACCCACGCCTTCGCCAAGGAGCTGATGACGCGACCCGGTGGCGTCTATCCCAAATACGGCGTGGTGGATCGCGACTATTTCGGCCCGGAATATGACGGGTTTCAGGACACCTTCACTTCATCGCTTTACGCCAATCTCGAATGGGGCCGCTTCGATCAGGCCAGGGCCGTGTTGGTCAACTATTTCGAGGAATTCGTCTTCGACGACGGGCAGGTCAATATGCGCGGCCCTGAAGTGGCGCAGTTCGGCCTGACGCTCAGCCTGCTGGCGCGTTATCTGCGCTATACGGGCGATGTGGCGACGCTGAAGCGTTTTGCCGGCAAGATCGAGAACACGTCGGCCATCCTTACCGAACTGCACGACGTGGCGCTGAAAAAGCCCGCGACCGACGCCGGTTTCGGCCTGCTCGACGGCTGGAGCGAGTCGGACGCCTGTCTGCATCCGGACCCCAGCGTGTGGTGGAAGCCCTACTGGAACAATTCGGCCTTCACCGTGCGCGGCTGGCGCGACATCGCAGCCGTCTGGGGCGTCATTGCACCCGAGAAGGCAGGGCTGTCTGCCGACTGGGGCCAGCGCGCCGACGCGCTGCAGGCGCAACTGGTCAAGTCCCTGCGCGCCAATGTCCGCCACGAACTGAAGCCGCCCTATGTCGCCATCCTGCCCGGTGCGAAACTGACCCACCGCGAAGCGATGGTCGAAGCGCGCCAGACCAGGAAAAGCAGCGAGCAGGGTTGGGCGCACCGCGTCTATGCCGAACTGTTGCACGCTGATGTCATTCCCGACGATCTGGCCCATACCGTCATCAATGCCGTGCGCGGGCATGGCGGTACCGCCATCGGCGTTCTGGCCAATTTCGGCCCGGCCAATGAAAAGAGCCGCGATCAGTTGGGCTTCATCTCCTACGGTTACGCCCAGCAACTCCTGCGCTCGGAGCGCATCGAGGAATATCTGCTGTTCCTGCACTCACACCGCTATCATTCGCACACGCCGGGCACCTGGGTGGCGGGCGAGGTGACCGGGATTACCGGCGGCCTGCCGCTGTTCTGCATCCCGGCGCAACTGACCATCCCCAAGCTGGTGCGCTGGGCCATGGTCTTCGAATCGTCGGACGAAGACACCCTGTGGCTGGGCCGCGCCGTGGCGCGCGACTGGATCGCGTCCGAGCAGCCCGTGGCCATCACCGCCGCGCCGACGCGCTGGGGTCCGGTCGACTTCCGCCTGCAGCGCAAGGGGCTGACCCTTAACGGCGAAGTGAAACTCACCGGTTCTTCCCTGCCGAAAGAGGTGCGTTTGCGTCTGCGCGTGCCGAAGGACATGGCGGTGGCGTCGGTGAAGCTCGATGGCCGCAAGGTAGCGCTGACCGGCGAAGATGTGGTTTTCTCGCCGAAGGCCGGACGCGCGGTCATCGAGGCCAAACTGCGCAAGATTTAGAAAACTTGACAAAAAACGGCGTTCGTTAACCTTTGCGGCAGGAAGGCGGTTGACAGCCGCCCGAAAACCGCGACAAATCGTATACGAAATCCGAATGGGCAGGCTGTGCGTCTGTGGCTGTTTTTGGTTTATGATTACGCGAGCGGCGACGGACACCGACAGGTAACGGCGCCGTTTTCCGGGGACGGGCGCGTTAAGCGTCTTTGAAGTAAGGATTTTTTCATGGGACTTTTTGGACCGCTCAAGCCGCTGCACCGGGCGGAAGAAGACGGTAAGGCGCTGGCCAAGACGCTGAGCTGGCCGCACCTGATGGCGCTGGGTATCGGCGGCATCATCGGCACCGGCATCTACACGCTGACCGGCGTCGGCGCCGGTCTGGCCGGGCCGGGCGTGTTGGTCTCGTTCGCGTTGTGCGGCCTTGTCTGCGCCTGCGCGGCCCTGTGCTATACCGAAATGTCGACCCTGATCCCGGCGGCGGGTTCGGCCTATACCTACACCTATTCGGCCATCGGTGAGATCGCTGGCTGGGTTGTCGGCTGGGCCCTGATCCTCGAATATTCGCTGGCCTGCTCCAGCGTGGCGGTCGGCTGGTCGGCCCACCTGGTCGGCTGGCTGAACGAAGGGATCGGTTTGCAATTGCCCGCCTTCCTGCTCAATGCGCCGCACGCGGGCGGCCTCGTCAACCTGCCCGCCGTTCTCGTGTCGCTGGCGGTAATGGGGCTGCTGATGGTCGGCGCGCGCGAAAGCGCCACGCTGAACATCCTGCTGGTCATTATCAAGATCGTGGCTCTGGGCGCCTTCATCATCCTCGGCTTCCCGGCCATTCAGGCGGGTAATTACGACCCGTTCGCCCCCTATGGCTTCATCGGTCAGCAGATCGGCGGTGAAAAGGTCGGCATCATGGCCGCCGCCGCCATCGTCTTCTTCGCCTTCTTCGGTTTCGACGCCGTGTCGACCTCGGCCGAAGAGGCCAAGAAGCCGGGCCGCGATCTCACCATCGGCATCCTCGGCTCGATGGCCGTCTCGACCCTCATCTACATGCTGGTGGCCGGTGTCGCGGTCGGCGTCGCGCCGTTCCAGGAAATCGCCAACAGCGCCGAACCCCTGCCGCACATCCTGCGTGAGATCGGTTATCCGATGGTCGCCGGTCTGGTCGGTCTGGCCGCCATCGTCGCCCTGCCGTCGGTCATTCTGGTCATGATGTACGGCCAGAGCCGCATCTTCTTCGTCATGGCCCGCGACGGCCTGCTGCCGCAAGCTGTGGCCAAGGTCAACAAGAAGGGTTCGCCCGCTCTGATCACCATGATCACCGGCATTTTTGTGGCCATCTTCGCCGGCTTCGTGCCGCTGAAGGAAATCGCCGCCCTGTCGAACGCCGGCACGCTGATCGCCTTTATCGCCGTGGCCCTGTCGATGATCATTCTGCGCCGGCGTTTCCCGGACCTGCCGCGCACCTTCAAGGTGCCGGCGCACCTGCTGGTCGGCATCGCGGCGATCCTCGGCTGCGCCTTCATCTTCTACAGCCTGCCGGTTCAGAGCCAGGTCTTCACCCTGGTGTGGATGGTCATCGGCCTCGTGGTCTACTTCTCCTACGGCAAGTGGCACAGCCGTCTGAAGAAGGGCGCGTAAGCGTTCAGGCCTCAGTCAGGCAGAAGGGCGGGAAATCCCCGCCCTTTTTCGTTTATCCACCGCGATAGGTGTTGAGGTCGATGCCGTACTTGTTGACCTTGTCGTAGAAGGTCTTGCGCGGCAGTTTCAGCGCCTCCATCACCGTGCGAACCTGCCCCCCGTGGCGCTCCAGCGTCTCGCGCAGCAGCGCCGCCTCGTAGCGCGCCACCTGTTCGGCCAGGCCCGGCGCATCGACATCCGTCCCCGGCAGGCTCTCGTCGATACCCAGCGCGTAGCGTTCGGCATATTGCTCAAGCTCACGCACATTGCCGGGCCAGTCGTGCTGACGCAGGTGACTCTGGGCCTGAAGGCTCAGGCGCGGGGCCGGACGGCCCAGTCGCGCCGCCGCCGCCAGCAGGAAGTGCTGAAACAGCAGCGGAATGTCCTCGCGCCGCTCATTCAGCGGCGGAACGCGCAGGGTGACGCCGCTCAGCCGGTAATAGAGGTCGGCGCGAAACCGCCCGTCGCGCACCGCCTGCACCAGATCGATGCGTGTGGCGGCGATGACGCGGATATCGACCTGACGCGGGCTCTCGGCCCCCTCCGGCCACACCTCGCGCGTTTCCAGCACCCGCAGGAGTCGCGCCTGCTGGCTGAGGGTCAGGCCCTCGACCTCATCAAGAAACAGCGTGCCTTTATGCGCCTTTTCTATGCGCCCGATCAGGCGCGGCGCCCCCGGCCGCAGGCCCTGTTCGCTGCCGAACAGTTCGCTCTGAAAGCGCTCCTCGTCCAGCGCGGCGCAGCCGATATGGACGAAGGCCCGGCCCTTGCGGGCGCTGAGCGCGTGCAGGGCGCGCGCCACGCGGTCCTTGCCCACGCCGGTGTCGCCGCTGATCAGCGTATCGACCTCGGCCTCGGCGACGCGCACCACCACGCTTTTGAGGTGGGTCATGACGGCGGAATCGCCCAGCAGCGGGTAGCGGCTGTCCTGATCGGCCAGTTGCGCGTGGGCCTGCCGCAGGCGGCGATTTTCCAGCACCAGTTCGCGCGTCTGCACGGCGCGGCGCACGCTCTGACGCAGATCGTCCTGCGCAAAGGGCTTCGACAGGAAATCATAGGCCCCGTCCTTCAGCGCCTGCACAGCCATGGGCACGTCGCCGTGACCGGTCATCAGGATCACCGGCAGGTCGGGGTCGACGGCGCGGATACGGGCAAAGACCTCCAGCCCGTCCATGACCGGCATCCGCACATCGGTGATCACCACGCCGGGAAAGCCCGCCTCGACAACCTTCAGCGCATCGGAGCCGCTGGCAAAGGCCTGCACGGTGAACCCGTCAAGGCGCAAGGCCTGACTTTGCGCTGCCAGCAGATCGGCATCATCATCAATCAGTATCAGGGGCGCGGTCAAAGGGGTCATGGGTCAGGGTCATCGGGTGAGGTCAGGGTGCGGGATCAGGGTGCGGGGTCAGGGTGCGGGGTCAGGGGCTTTACGCAGGGTAAGAATGAAGGTGGCGCCGGTTCCGTCGCTTTCGGCACTGAGCGCGCCTCCGAAATCGCGCAGAATATCGTGAGCGATAACCAGGCCGAGCCCCAGCCCCTTGGGCTTGGTGGTGACGAAGGGGGTGAAAAGCTGCGCCTGAACCTCCGGCGGCAGGCCCGGTCCGTTATCGGCAACGCGCAGACGCACCCGATCGCCGTCGGCGCTGAGGCTGAGGCGCACCTGCGCGTCAGTAGCGCCGTCCAGCGCCTCAAAAGCGTTTTGCAGCAGATTGACCAGCACCTGCTCCAGCCGCACGCGGCTGGCCATGACCCTCAGCGCCGGGTCGATGGGGTCGCAATTCAGGGTGACGCGGTGGTCGCGCAGCCGACTTTCATTGAGCAGGATAGACGATTCCACCGCCTCTTTCAGCGGCACGGGTTCGACATCGCTGGAGGCCTTGCGCGAAAAGGTGCGCAACTCGCTGGTGATATGGCCGAGGCGGTCGCACATGCGGATAATGGCGCTGAGATTTTCGGCGATGAGGGCTTTCGCGCCGCGCGCAGACGGTTTTTGGCTGGCGGCCGTTTCGGCCAGAACGCGGATGGTGGCTACGGGCTGGTTGATCTCATGCGCCACGCCGGCGGTGATCTGCCCCAGACTGGCCAGCTTGTTGGCCTGCACCAGATCGGCCTGAAGGCGGCTGAGGCGGCGTTCGGCGGTGCGGCGTTCGCGCACCTCCTTCGACAGGCGTTCATTGGTGGCGCTGAGCGCCTCGGTGCGGGTGGCGACGTCGCGTTCCAGCCGCTCGCGGTATTCGGCCTCGCGCGCCGCCGACTGCCGCCGTTGCCGCAGCCGCCGCCATTGCCAGGCGCTCAGTGTCCCCAGCAGGCCAAGGGCCAGAGCCGCGGTCAGGGTGGCGGCGATAGCCGTATCGCGCGCCGCCTGATCGCTGCTGATGACGTGCAGCTTCCAGCCCACGCCGGGCAGGTCTATGACCGTGTCGATCTGACGATCCGTCAGGGCGGGGAGGGGCTTGAAACGCCGTTCGGGGTGCGCGGTCAGGAAGACTTCGCCGGTCGGGCCGGTGACGTAGGTGTCTTCCCCCAACCCGCCCCAGGTGGCCTCAATGGGGTCGAATTCCATCTTCACCACCACCACACCCAGCCTGCGCCCGGAGGCGGTCACGGCGCGGGCGAAAAACAGGCCGGGCTTGCGGCTGACCGTGCCCAGCGCGAACTGCGTCGCCGTGCCGTTGGCCATCGCCTCGCGGAAATAGGGCCGGAAGCTGTAATTGCTGCCGACAAAGGAGACGGGCAGGGCCCAGTTACTGGCCGACACCGTCTGGCCGGAGGCCTGAATGATATAGATGACCGCGCTGCGCGTCTGGGTGCGCAGTCGCTCCAGCTTTTGGGATACGCTGGTGTAGAGAGCCGGCCGGTTGCTGAGCAGCGCGGCGGTCACGTCGCTGTCGTCGCTGAGAACCAGCGATACTGTTGTCTGTCGCTCCATTTCGCTTTGCAGGACGGCGGCGCGCAACCGCGCCCGCGTTTCGACATCCTCAGAGACGATGCGCAGGGCCCCGTTATAGCTCAGACTATAAACGCCCCACAGGCCCAGCCCCAGCCCGGCCGTACAGGCGAGACCGGCAAGAACCAGCAGAGGCAACAGAATCTTGCGCGGTACAAGGAGCATACGGCCATCATAATCCTTTGCGAAATTTCGCACAATGCTCAGCTTTTCTGTGTGAAATTCCACACAATATGACGACTCGATTTCGTAGTAAAATTATATATTTCAATATATTAATGAAAATGGATCGAATTATGGGCAGAGGGGTGCCGTCGGATTATGGTGGGTTAACAAAAATCACCAAAGGGTCGAGGAACGCACATGCTGATGCATACCCCTACTGAAACGCTGACAGCGGCCGCGCCGCGCAAGCGCCCCTTCTACACCCACCTCTATTTTCAGGTTCTGGTCGCCATCGCTCTGGGCGCGGCCATCGGGCACTTTTATCCGCAGACCGGCGAGGCGCTGAAACCGTTGGGCGACGGCTTTATCAAGCTGGTCAAGATGATCATCTCTCCGGTCATCTTCCTGACCATCGTCACCGGAATTGCCGGCATGGGCTCGCTGAAAGGCGTCGGTTCGGTCACGGGCAAGGCCTTTGCCTACTTCCTGACCTTTTCGACCCTGGCCCTGATCGTCGGCCTGATCGTCGCCAATGTGGTGCAGCCGGGGCACGGCATGAATATCGACCCGGCGACGCTTCATAATGCCAAGGTGGATGAATACGCCGCCAAGGCGCACGAAACGAGCCTGATCGGTTTCGTGATGGACATTATCCCGACGACCTTCACCTCGGCCTTTGTCGAAGGCAACATTCTTCAGGTGCTGTTTATCGCCATCCTGTTCGGCATTTCTTTGATCTTTGTCGGCGAACGCGCCAAACCGCTGGTCAACCTGCTGGAAACCGTCAGCCACGCCATCTTCAAGATGGTGTCGATCCTGATGAAGGCCGCGCCCATCGGGGCCTTCGGGGCTTTCGCCTTCACCATCGGCAAGTACGGCATCGCGTCCATCGTTAATCTGGCGGCGCTGGTCGGCACCTTCTACGCCACCTCGGCCCTGTTCGTGATCGTCATTCTGGGCGCCGTCTGTGCGGCCAACGGCTTCTCGATCTTCAAGCTGATCGGCTATCTGAAGGCGGAGCTTCTTCTGGTGCTGGGCACCTCGTCCTCGGAGTCGGCCTTGCCGAGCCTGATGGAAAAGATGGAAGCCGCGGGCTGCAAGCGCTCGGTCGTCGGCCTTGTCGTGCCGACCGGCTATTCGTTCAACCTTGATGGCACCAATATCTATATGACGCTGGCCGCCCTGTTTATCGCTCAGGCCACCAATACCCACTTGTCGCTGGAACAGCAGTTGCTGCTTCTGTCGGTTGCCATGCTGTCGTCCAAGGGCGCGGCGGGGGTGACGGGCGCGGGCTTCATTACACTGGCCGCCACCCTGTCGGTGGTGCCGACGGTGCCGATCGCCGGTATGGCCATCATTCTGGGCGTCGATCGCTTCATGTCGGAATGCCGTTCGATCACCAACTTCATCGGCAATGCGGTCGCCACCGTGGTCGTCAGCCGTTGGGAAAAGTCGGTGGATATGGACACCTTCCGCGCCGCCCTGAGTGGCAAGCCTGTGGTCGAGGCCGAACCGGTCGTGGCCATCCACGGTGCGCCCGCCGGTGTTCAGGTTGGCGAAAAAAGCGCCGACTGAACCGACTGGCTTAGGGGCGCTCCTCCCACCCCCTGCGCCCCCGACTGACCCGTGCCGGAGTACCGGTTCGAGCTTCCGGCACGGGTTTCTTTTTCAAATAACAAAATGAAATACGGAGGCAAACATGTCTGCGAACGGAACCCTTTTGTCTGCGGCCCTGCTGCTGGTTATCCCTGTCGCCGCTCAGGCCGAAACGGTCAAATATTCGGCGGAAATCAAAGCCCTGAGCGACGGCATCTATCGCGGCGTCAGCCAGACCGAAGGCCGGCCGCAATATACGGCCGGGGCGCAGGCCGCCTATGGCAAGGTCTTTGTCGGCGTTCTCTATAAATCCATGCGTGACCGCACGACCGGCGTCGACAACCAGACGCAGGCCATGCTGGGCTACAGGACGAAGATCCTCGGCAACGACGTCACGGCCCGCGCCATCTTCAAGCAGTATAACGGCACCCGAATCGGCATCGATAACGAGTTCATGGAGTATGAAGTCAATGCGGCGCGCAAGCTGAATGCGCGTCTGACCGCCAAGCTCAATCTGGCCTATTCCCCGGATAATTATGGCAAGGCGAAAGAGGCGACCTATGCCGAATGGGGGCTGGACTACAAGCTGACGCCCAAGCTGACGCTCCAGGCGGCTAACGGCTTCCGTCACAATCAGTACAGCACCGATTACACCAGCTATCTGGCGGGGATAAGCTATGCGGTAACGCCGAAGTTCAACGCCAGCCTGACCTTCACCACGACGGACAAGTCCGAACTGGGGGCACGCTACGGCGACTCGACCTTTGTTACGCTATCGAAGAAGTTCTAAACCCGCGTCAGCGTAAAGGCGAAACGGGCCCCGCCCAAGGCGTCCGGGTCGCCGGGGGTGACCGGCAGCAGGCTCAGTTCCGAACCGTGGCCCTGCACGATCTGGCGCGCCAGACTGAGGCCGACACCCGTGCCGGTTGCCTTGGTGGTGAAGAAGGGCATGAAGACCTGACGGCTGTGTTCCGTGGGGATGCCGGGGCCGGAATCTTCGATCAGAACGCTGATCGCGGCCTCATTCGCTGTCACGCGCAACCGGACGCGCGCCTCGCCTTTCTCCAAAGCCGCCTGCGCGCCGTTATTGAGCAGATTGCCGGCGCACAGCCACATCTGGTCCTCGTCCATTCGGATGTGCATGTCTTCGGGCGGGACTTCCCACAGGAGCGTCACGCCCTTGTCCGTCCCCCCTTTGTCCGACCATTGGGCTGTGAAGCTCTCGTGCAGGACGTCCAGCCATTCCGACAGGCGCACCGTCTGCACGCTGGGTGGCGGCAGTCGGGTCAGAGCGCGGTAGGCGTTGATAAAGTCGTGCAGACCCTCGGTGCGGGCGACGACGCGCTCCAGCGCCTTGACCGCCAGGTGGCGCGCTTCGGGCGTATCGTCGTGCAGCAGGTCGAGCGCGCTCTTGCTCATCGAGGCGACGGGCGTCAGAGCGTTCATCAGTTCGTGGTTCAGCACGCGCAGCAGGTCGCGCAACGCCGTGGCCTCGGCGGCCCGCACATCGGCGGAAATGTCGGTCAGGACCGCCAGTTGCGAAGTGCGGTTGTCCTCGATCAGTTCGTTGTGCTGAACCGCAAAGGTGCGGCCCTCCCACACGATCTGACGGCCCGGCGCGAACAGGTCGCCCTCGCCCAGGAGGTTGCGCCGCACGGCCAGCGGCAGGGCGTAGGCCACGCCGAACAGTTGGCGGGCGGCGCGGTTGACGGCGATGAGTTGATCGTCATCGGTCTGCAGCAGGAGCGGCGAGGGGGCCTGATCGAGCAGCATCTGAAGCCGCCGCCGTCCCAGCTCGGCGGTAAAGATCGGCGCGGGACCCAGCCTTGACCGCAACCGTTCGCGCGCCAGATGGAAGGCCGGGCTGTTGACGCCGGCGACGGCCAGCCCCACAGCGCCCAGTCCGCACACGACCGCTGTGGCGTAATAGCCCTTGCTGAAGGCCAGCCACAGCCCGACCCCCAGTGCGAAGACGCCCACCTGCGCGGCGATGCTGAGCCATATGCGCCTAGAGTCCATGCTTTTCCATGCGCCGGTAAAGCGCCGCCCGCGTCAGGCCGAGATCCTTCGCGGCGTGCGAAATGTTGAACTGATGCCGGCCCAGCGCGGCCTTGATCAACTCGCGCTCGGAGCGTTCCAGATTGAGGTCCTGCGGCGGCAGATCGGCGGGCACGCGCGGCGGGGTGTCGATGGCGGCGCGCAAGGACGCCACCAGCCGCTCATTGTTCCACGGCTTGACCACGAAGTCCTGCGCTCCCAGCCGCATCGCCTGAATGGCTATGCTCATGCCCGAATGCCCGGTGACGACCACGACGGGCAGGTGCGGGGTTCTGGCCAGTTGCTCCTGCAAAAAGGCCAGTCCGGCCTCGCCCGACGTGTCGCCGCGCCGGTAGTTGAGGTCGAGCAGCAGCACGTCCGGGGTTTCGGCATAAAGCAGACCGCGCGCCTCATCCGGGGACTGCGCGGTGCGTAAACTAAACCCGTGCCGGGTCAGGACCAGCCCGGCGGCATCGAGGATATCGGGATCGTCGTCGAGGAAGACGGCGGTCCTAAGCGGCGGCTTTTCGGTCTCTGTCTGGGCTTCGGAAGGCATGTTCGGATTCGGACACCTGAGGGGCGTTTTGTCACCTGATTTGAGGGCAAAAATCGCTAAAAATCAAGTAAAATGAATTATTTATATGAATTGAAAAGCCTGTGTTAGCGTTTTAACATGCCCGATAACGTCTTCTCTCCCTCTTCCGCATCCTCCTCAATGGACCGCAAGCGCCAGCGCGCCTGGTATCGACGCCGTCCGTTCCAGATCGCCGCTGCCGTGGCGGTGCTGGGCGCCGCGGCTCTTGCCGGCTACCTGTCCCTGCCGCAGTCCGGGACGATGGACATCGAGGTGCGCAGCCTTGAAACCGGTGAGGTGGTGCGCGCCCCCTATCAGGACTATGTGCCCTTGCGCGCCGAAGCCGTGCCGCTCGACACGGTCTACATCACCGCCGCTGCGGCCGGGCGCGTGCAGGCCGTGGCGGTCAGCGACGGCGACACCGTGGCCAAGGGCCAGGCTCTGGTCTATCTGGTCAATCCGGCCCTGACGCTCGATGTGTCGGCGCGCGAAGCCGATATTTCGGCGCGGCTGACCGACAATTCCAATCAGCTCATGGCGCTGAAGACAGCGCAGGAAAATCGCGAACAGGCGCTGGCCGACGCCTCTTATGCGCTGAGCCGCGCCGAGCAGGAACTGCAAAAGCGCCAGACCCTGCGTGAGAAGGGCTTTATCAACGATGCGGCCGTCAAGCCCTATGCCGACGAGGTAACCTATCAACGTCAGCGCGTCGCGGCGCTGAAAACCGCCCAGACCCCGGACAGCGAATTCTACGCCGGTCAGCGCCGTCAGGTGCAGGACAATGCGCAGGACCTGCGCCGTAATCTCGGCGATGTGCGCCGCGGTCTCGACGCCCTGACCATCACGGCCCCGGCCGAAGGCCGCCTGACGGCCTTTGGCCTCAAGCCGGGTCAGGCGGTGAAAGAGGGCGATCCGGTGGGGCAGGTCGATTCCGAGGGCCGTTACAAGCTGCGCGCCGAGGTCGACGAATTCTACCTGCAGCGCCTGTCCGAAGGGCAGAAGGCCGAGGCCAGCCTGCACGGTCAGCCGGTCGGCGTCGCCGTGTCCAAGGTCTTCCCGCAGGTGACCAATGGGCGTGTGGTGGCCGAACTGCAATTCGTCACGCCGCCGCCCGCGGACCTCAAACGCGGCGAAACCGTCGATATCCGCCTGAAACTGGGCCAGACGGCCCCGGCCATCCTCGCACCGACGGGGAGCTGGCTGACGGAATCGGGCGGGGCCTGGGTCTTTGTGCTCAACGCCAAGGGCGATCAGGCGACCCGCCGCGCCGTTACGGTCGGCCGCCGCAACCCCGAACAGGTCGAAATCCTCAGCGGCCTCAGGCCCGGCGAACGCATCGTCACCGCCGGCGTCTCCAACCTGCGCAATGCGCAACATCTTCGTCTCAAGCCGAGCCAGAATTGACATGATCGAACTTCAGAACGTTTCCCGCCTGTACCGGTCCGACGAGATCGAAACCACGGCTCTGCACAATATCAATCTCACCATCCGGCAGGGCGAGTTCGTCGCCATTATGGGCCCGTCGGGCTGCGGCAAGTCGACCCTGCTCAATACGCTGGGCACTATCGACCGGCCGACTTCCGGCGCCTATCTGTTCAACGGGGTCGATCTGGCCAGACTGAGCGAGGCGAAGCTGGCCCAGCACCGCGCCAGGCATCTGGGCTTCATCTTCCAGAGCTTCAATCTGGTGGACGACCTGACCATCTTTGAGAATATCGAGTTGGGTCTGCTCTATCGCACCGGTCAGAAAGGCTCGCGCCGTCAGGCCATAGAAGCCGCCATGGATCGCGTCGGTATCGCCCATCGCGCCCGCCACTTCCCGCATCAGCTTTCTGGCGGTCAGCAGCAGCGCGCCGCCATCGCCCGCGCTATTGTCGGCAATCCGGACCTGATCCTCGCCGACGAACCGACCGGCAATCTCGATACGGAAAACGGCGCACAGGTGATGGACATTCTCAAGGGTCTCAACGCAGCGGGCGCGACCATCGTCATGGTCACCCATTCGCCCAGCCACGCCGATCAGGCCAGCCGTCGTATCGACATTCTCGACGGCCAATTAGTCGCCTCCGTCGCCCAGATGTTGTGAGGACCGGTCAGATGCTTCGCTCCATATTCATCGCCTTCTGGCGCTCCTTCACCCGGCATCCCCTGTACGGCTTTCTCAACCTGCTGGGCCTGAGCCTCGGCATCGCCGTCTTTATCGCCCTCAGCCTGCTGTTCCGCTTTGAAACCCATTACGAGGACTGGAGCCCTGAACGCGAAAACATCTACACCTTCGGCACCCGTTACTTCTTTCCGGGTATGACCGACGAGGTGCGTGTGGGAGCCATGGGCGGGCTGACCGAAGAGTTGAAGGCCAGCTATCCGCAGCTTGTCACGGTGCGCGACTGGAGCAATTCGGCCACCGTGCATAAGGGCGCGGAGGTCTATTCCGAGCAGATTGAACTGGTCGATCCGGAGTTTCTCACCTTCTTCGCCGTGCCTCTGGTGGCGGGTGACGCCGCCAGTGCGCTCACCGATCCGGGCCATGTGGTCGTCAGTGAAGACATGGCGCGCAAATATTTCGGCACGACGCAGGCCCTGGGCAAGACCCTGACCCTCAGCGATGAGGAGGGCCGCCGTAACTACATCGTCAGCGCGGTGACCAGGGATCTGCCCAAGAATACCGAACTGAAACTAGGCATATTGCGCCGCCTGACGCCGCAGCGCACGGCGATGGAAACCGATACCTGGCATCACTGGGGTTCGTCGCAACTCATGGCTTTCGTCAAATTCCGCAATCGTGCCGAGGCGAAAGCCTTGCAGGCCCAGATGGATCGCTTCACCGACCGTCAGGTGGGCGACAGCTTCGGTCCGGGAATCAAGGGCAGCAGCGTGATGAAGCTGGTGGTGGTGCCGCTGGGCGACGTTCACCTGATCGATCCGAAGCAGGAAGCCGCCATCCTCACTCTGGGGCTGGTCGGTGTGGTGGCGCTGGTGCTGGCCTTGATCAACTACGTCAATCTGGCCACGGCGCGAGCCGGTCTGAGGGCGCGGGAAGTGGCGGTGCGAAAGACGCTGGGGGCGCGTCCTCTGGTCTTGCGTTTGCAGTTCATGGGCGAGGCCTTGCTGACCCTGTTGCTGGCCTTCCTGATCGGCCTGTCGCTGGTCGAGCTGAGCCTGCCGCTGATCAATGCGACCGGCGGATTGTCGCTGTCGCTCGACTACGCGGCGGACGCCCTGTGGCTGCTGGCCTTGCTGGGCATCGTCATGGCTGCGGGCATGGTGGCCGCGCTTTATCCGGCCTTCGCCCTGTCGGCCTTCAAACCGGCGCAGGTCTTGGCCTCAAGCCGCACCCCGGCGGGCGGGCGCATGGGCGTTCATTTGCGTGAGGCGCTGGTTATTCTGCAATTCGCGGCGGTGGTGGTCGCCTTTACCCTGATGCTGGGCTTCATTCGTCAGATCGACCATATCCAGACCGCCGATCTCGGTTTCAGGCGCGAAGGGCTGCTGCTGGTCAATTCGATCCGCGACACCCACATCACGCCGTCGCAGCGCGACGCCTTTCTGACGGCGACACGGGCCCTGCCCAGTGTCAGCGCGGCCAGCATCGCCAACGCCATTCCGGGCGACCAAAGCACGATGAATAACTCCAATATCGTGCGTCCGGGACAGGCTGACAGCGTCACCGAGTCTCCGTCGGTCAACTGGTCCATTGTGGGCCCGGACTATTTCGAACTGATCGGTGTAAAACGGGTCGCGGGCCGCGTGTTCGATTCCCGCTTTGCCGAAGATCAGATCTGGGACTGGGCCAAGGAAGAGCCCAATCGCGTGACCAATGTCGTCATCAGCCGTCTGACCGTAAAGCGCATGGGCTTTGCCTCACCGGAAGCGGCTATCGGGCAGCCGGCGCGTTTCAGCAATCGTCCGGTGCGTATCATCGGCGTGGTCGAGGACGTGCGCTTCTATCACCCGGCGGAAGTCATTCCGGCCAAGCTCTACCTGTTCGACCGTCATGTGTCGCAGTCGGCGGTCGGCTTTGTCCGCTATGCCGGGGTCAGCGAAAGCGTGATGCGCGAACGCCTGCGCAAGGCGTGGCGCGGGATCGCGCCGGACGTGCCGTTCGAAGTGAGTTCGGCGGCGGAAAACCTCGACAAATACTATAAGCCGGAACGCGACCGTTCCAACCTGTTCGGCGTGGGGGCAGGTGTGGCGGCACTGATCGGCTGCATCGGCCTTTACGGCATGGCGGCGTTCAATACGTCGCGCCGGGCGCGTGAGATCGGTCTGCGCAAGGTGTTGGGGGCCTCGCGCGGTCAGGTGGTGCGCTTGCTGACGCTGCAGTTTCTGCGCCCGGTGCTGATCGCCAGCGTCATTGCCTGGCCGCTGGCCTGGCTGGCCTTGGGGCGGTGGTTGTCGCAGTTCGACGACGCCATCGGCATCAGCCCGCTGTTTTTCGTCATCGCCACGGCGGCGGCGCTGATCATCGCGCTGGGGACGGTGGGCGGGCTGGCGCTGGCCAGCGCTTCGACCGAGCCGGGCAAGGCGCTCAGACACCAGTGAGGCAAGCCAAAAGCCCGTTCAGGTGGGAACGGGCTTTTCTGCTTTTACCCCTTCAGAATTTTTTCTTCGGGCACTTTTTCGAGTCTGGGCGCGAGGGTGTGGATGACGAAGATGGCGATGAGGTAGGCCGAACCGGCGACGATGAAGATCGGCTGGTACGACTTGAACAGCTCCAGAATATAGCCGTTATAGGTGGTCATCAGCATACCGCCGATGGCGCCGGCCATGCCGCCGATGCCTATGACCGAGGCTACGGCCTGTTTCGGGAACAGGTCGGACGGCAGGGTCATCAGATTGGCCGACCAGGCCTGATGCGAGGCGGCCGCCAGGCCGATGATGGCGACCGCGCCCCACAGATTGTCGACGAACTGCGCGGCGACGATGGGGGTGACGAGCAGCGCGCACATCAGCATGGTCGATTTGCGCGCGGCATTGGCGCTGCGCCCGGCCTGCATCTGTTTCGAGGAGGCCCAGCCGCCGAAGATCGAACCGAAGTCGGCCAGCAGATAAACGGCGATCAGGGCCGGGCCGAAGGTCTTGAGATCGAGGCCGTGGCGCTTGTTGAGGAAGTCCGGCAGCCAGAAGAGATAGAGCCACCAGATGGGATCGGTGAGAAACTTGCCCAGCGCATAGGCCCAGGTCTGACGGAAGGTCAAAAGCTTGAACCACGAAATCCTGGCGGCGGGCGCGGCGGCTTCGGCGGGCGTGTCGTCGGACTGAATGTGCGCCAGTTCGGCCGGCGACACCCTGGGGTGCTTGTGCGGCTGACGGTACATGATCAGCCAGGCGATCAGCCACAGGGCCGTCACAATGCCGATGGAGATGAACGCCGCGCGCCACCCGAAGGCCAGGGTGATGGCGGGGACGAGCAGGGGGGTGATGATCGGGCCCATGGCGGTGCCGGCGTTGAAGATGCCGACGGCCTGAGCGCGCTCTTTCTGCGGGAACCATTCCGACACGGCCTTCAGCGAGGCCGGGAAGGAGCCGGATTCGCCGAAGCCGAGGATGGAGCGGGCGATGGCGAACTGGGTGACGCTGTGGATCAGGCCGTGGCCGATGGAGGCGACGGTCCAGATGGTGAAGGCCACGGCGTACCCGATGCGCACGCCGACGGCGTCGATGATCCGCCCGAAGGTCAGGAAGCCCACGGCGTAGAAGCACTGGAACCAGAAGACGATATTGGCGTAGTCGATCTCGTTCCACTGAAGCTCGCCTTGCAGCGTGGGCTTCAGGATGCCGATCATCTGGCGGTCGATATAGTTGATCCCGATGGCGATGAACAACAAGGCGCAAATCACCCAACGGTAGCGCCCGATTCCCTTGGTGGAGTAGGCACGGTCCCCCGTATCGCTCATTCTGACGCTTCCTTTTTGTTTCTGTAGGCATTGATCGCCCGTCAGGCGGGCGGTTCGTATTTTTGCGGCGCCTGTGACACCGGTGGCGCAACCTATGCCGAGGCGTGAGGGCGTGAAAAGAGGTAAAACGCCGGCGGGCGAAATGAAAACGATTGCGGGTCTGTTAAATCGGTTGCCGGGTGTGTCGGCGTCATGTTGGGTATCTGGTAGCTATCTGTTGAGGTGAAGCTTTCGGCATTGACATGCCGGACTGGATGCCGAAGGCTCGGAAGGTGCGACAGGAGGGCTTTATGCCGGACATGCCCCAACCGTATCAGGATGTATATTACCGCAGCGGGCTGGATACGATGGGTGCGGGCCGATTGGCGCTTTATGCCCGCGACTACACTCCTCAGGCGTCGCGCGCGGTCATCTGCCTGCACGGTCTGACGCGAAACAGCGCCGATTTCGAGCCATTGATGGCGCAGTTGCCGCCGACGCACCGGTTTGTCGTACCTGACGTCCGGGGACGGGGGCGGTCGCAACGGGACGAGGCGGCGGCGAACTACACGCTGGGCATCTATGTGCAGGACGTACTGGCCCTGATGACCCATCTGAATATCGAGCGGGCGACCTTTATCGGCACTTCGATGGGGGGGCTGATTTCGATGGTGCTGGCGGCGATGGCGCCGCCGCGCGTGCGCGGGATCGTGCTCAACGACGTCGGGCCGAAGCTGTCGCCCGAAGGGCTGGAGCGCATTCGGTCCTATGTCGGCAAAGGCAAGCCCGCGACGACCTGGGCCGAGGCCGCGGAGGCGACGGCGCGCATCAATGCCGCCGCCTTCCCGGATTTCGGGCCTGAGGACTGGATGGCCTTTGCGCGGCGCACCCATGTCGAGATCGACGGTCGCCCTGTCGCCGCCTATGACACGGCTATTGCCGAAGGCATGGCCCCTGCGAGCGAAGCGGTCGCACCGCCGGAGCTTTGGGAATTATGGGCAGGCCTGAAAGACCTTCCCGTTCTGGCTATACGCGGTGGGCTCTCGGACCTTTTGTCGGCGCAAACGCTGGAGCGCATGGTGCGCGAACATCCGCAAACCCGGTCTCTGACCCTGCCGAACCGGGGCCACGCCCCCATCCTCGATGAGCCTGAAGCGGTAACGGCTATTCGAGCATTCCTGCACGATCAGGACGCGCTGGACTGATCGATTCCGGACCTGCCGGTCATAAGGGCAACCTGATTTTCACACGCATGTTTTGCTCGGCGGTTCGAAGGGTCGCTGTATCGGGTTGCGGACATCCCTCTCGCATCGTGATCTTTTTTTGCTCGGAACGCTTTCGTTCGTCGGTGAAACGGCTATTGTCCAGTGAAACAAAAATATACGGGAGACTATGGTGACCCTAAGCCGTCGTGAAACGCTCAAACTGTCCGCTGGTCTGTCTCTGGCGGCGCTGATGCCGCAGGTGGCGAAAGCCGGGCCGACCGCCGCCACGGGCAATGATCTGACCCTGTGGTACAACGCCCCGGCGGTCGAATGGACCGAGGCCCTGCCGCTGGGCAACGGGCGTCTGGGGGCCATGGTCTTCGGCGGCGTGGCGCGCGAGCGGCTGCAACTGAACGAGGACACCCTCTATGCCGGCGCGCCTTATCAACCGGCCAATCCCGCCGGTCCGGCGGCGCTTCCCGAAATCCGCAAGCTGATCTTCGACGGCAGGTATCTGGAGGCCCAGGAACTGATTCAGGCGAAGTTCATGGGCAATCCCATGCGGCAGGTGTCGTATCAGACGATCGGCGAACTGGCCCTGACCTTCGGACCGTCCTCCAATGCCTCGGCCTATCGTCGCGAACTGGACCTGACCCGGGCCCTATCGACCGTCACCTATCGTCAGGACGGCGTGACCTACAGACGCGAAACCTTCATCACGCCCGTCGATCAGGTGCTGGTCATGCGCCTCAGTGCCGACAAGCCGGGCCAGATCGGCTTCCACCTCAATTTCGAGACGCCGCAGGTGGGGGCGGTGCGTGTCGAAAACGCGCAGGAGATCGTCCTGTCGGGCCGCAACGGGGGCCACAACGGCAAGGAAGGGGCGTTGCGCTTCGAGAGCCGCGTGCGCGTGGTCGCCACCGGCGGCCATCAGACGGCAGGGCAGGACGGGCTGGACGTGAAGGGGGCCGACAGCGTGCTGGTCTACATGGCGGCGGCAACTAATTACAAGTCCTTCCGCGACGTGTCCGGCGAACCGACCGCTCTCACCAGAGGCCAGATCGACAAGGCGGCGGCCAGGTCCTACGACGATCTTTATGCCGCGCATCTGACCGCGCACAAGGCGCTGTTCGATCGGGTGAATGTCGATTTCGGGCGCACGGAATTCGCCGACCTGCCGACCAATGAACGCATCGCCAGGTCGCAGACGCAGAACGATCCGGCGCTGGCCGCGCTCTATTTCCAGTACGGTCGCTACCTGTTGATCTCGTGTTCGCGGCCCGGCACTCAGCCGGCCAATCTGCAAGGCCTGTGGAACGAGAAGCTCAACGCCCCGTGGGGCGGCAAGTACACGATCAACATCAATACCGAGATGAACTACTGGCCTGCCGAGCCGACGGCCCTGCCGGAACTGACCGAGCCGCTGATCCAGATGGTGAAGGACATTTCCGTCACCGGGGCGGAGACGGCGAAAATCATGTACGGCGCGCGCGGTTGGGTCACGCATCACAATACCGATCTGTGGCGCGCCACCGCGCCCATCGACGCCGCCTTCTACGGCACCTGGCCGACCGGCGGGGCCTGGCTGTGCCTGCACCTGTGGGACCGTTACGACTATGGGCGCGACCCGGCCTATCTGAAAGAAATCTATCCGATCCTGAAAGGGGCGTCGCAGTTCTTCCTCGACACGTTGGTGAAGGACCCGGCGTCGGGCTACATGGTCACCGCGCCGTCTATTTCTCCGGAAAACCGTCACAAGTTCGGCACCTCGATCTGCGCGGGCCCGACCATGGACATGCAGATTATCCGCGACCTGTTCTCCAACACTATCGCGGCGGCGGAAATCCTGAAGACCGATAAGGCCTTCCGTGCCGAAACCGCCGCCATGCGCGACAAGCTGGCGCCCAACCGGATCGGCAAGGCCGGTCAGCTTCAGGAGTGGAAGGACGACTGGGACATGGAGGCGCACGACATGCACCACCGTCACGTCTCGCATCTCTACGGTCTGTTCCCCTCGCACCAGATCACTACGCGCAAGACGCCGGAACTGGCGGCAGCCGCGAAAAAGTCGCTGGAACTGCGCGGCGATATGTCGACCGGCTGGGCCATCGGCTGGCGCATCAATCTGTGGGCGCGGCTGGGCGAGGGCGAGCGCACCCACAGCATTCTGAAACTTCTGCTGGGGCCTGAGCGCACCTATCCCAACCTGTTCGACGCCCACCCGCCGTTCCAGATCGACGGCAATTTCGGCGGCACGTCGGGCATGACCGAAATGCTGATGCAGTCCTACAATGACGAGATCATCCTGCTGCCGGCCCTGCCGACCGCCTGGCCCAAAGGGAAGATCACGGGCCTGAAGGCGCGGGGCGGCTTCACCGTAGACCTGCACTGGGCCGACATGACGCTGGACAAGGTCACGGTCACCAGCGCCTTCGGCGAGGCCGCGACGCTGTCACTGGGGGCGCACAAACTGCCGCTGAGGCTGAAAAAAGGGCAGTCGGCGACCTTCGGTCTCGGTGCAAACGGTTTCGTTCGGCAAGCGTGAGTCTCCGCCTCATATAAGGGATGATACCGGTATCATTTTGGGTTGACGGCCAGCGCTTTCGCGGACAAAGATGCGGCAACGATATAAAAATCCTCAGAAGGAAATGCCAAAATGACGACGGACAGGCGCAATGCGCTTAAGGGCCTGGGCTTGGGCGCGCTTATGTTCGGTGCGCCGGCCGCTGCTGAAGCCGCGGTGAAGAAAAAAGCGGCCCCCGCCAAACCCCAAAGCCCTAAAAAGTCGTGGCTCAAGGGTATCGAAGGTCAGCGTCAGCCGGATCTCGGCGATGGCACCTTCCTCAATCCGATCATGGCCGGGGACCATCCCGACCCGTCGATCCTGAAGGACGGCGAAGACTACTATATGACCTTTTCGACCTTCGACGCCTATCCCGGTCTGGTGATCTGGCATTCGAAGGATATGGTCAACTGGCGGCCGATCGGCCCGGCCCTGACCAGAAATGTCGGTTCGGTGTGGGCGCCGGAACTGTGCAAGCACAAGGGCCGCTTCTACCTCTATATCCCGACCAAGAAGACGTCCGCGCCGGAGTCCAGAACGACCTCGTGGGTCATCTGGGCTGACAAGATCGAAGGCCCGTGGTCGGAGCCTGTCGATCTCGACCTGCCGCGTCATATCGACCCCGGCCATGCGGTCGGCGAAGACGGTTCGCGCTGGCTGTTCCTGTCGGGCGGCGACCGCGTGCGCCTGTCCGACGACGGCCTGTCGAAGGCGGGTGAGGTCGAGCACGTCTACGACCCGTGGCGCTATCCGTCGGACTGGGTGGTCGAAGGCTTCGCCCCCGAAGGCCCCAAGGTGACCCGTCATGGCGACTACTATTACCTGATCCTCGCCGTCGGCGGCACGGCGGGTCCGCCGACCGGCCACATGGTCATCGCGGCGCGTTCGAAGTCGATCAACGGCCCGTGGGAGCAGCATCCGCGCAACCCGCTGGTGCGCACGATCTCGCTGGAGGAAAAGTGGTGGTCGCGCGGTCACGCGACGCTGGTCGAAGGGCCTTCTGGCGACTGGTGGGGCGTCTATCACGGCTATGAAAACGGCTTCTGGACGCTGGGGCGGCAGACGCTTCTGGCCCCGGTGACGTGGTCGAAAGACGGTTGGTTCGATTTCGGCGGCGGCGACCTGTCGAAGCCGATCAAGAAGCCTGCGGGCGGCAAGCCGCACGGCCATCAGCCGGCGCACGGTTTCGCCCTGTCGGACGATTTCTCGACCGACAAGTACGGCGTTCAGTGGAATTTCTTCAATCCGTCCGCCGCCGAGAAGAGCCGTATCCGCCGCGAAAACGGCGGGCTGCATCTCAAGGCCGCCGGTGAGGCCCCAAGTTCCAGCGCGCCGCTGATCACCATTGTCGGCGATCCGGCCTATGAGATCGAGATGGAAATCGAGATCGATGACGGCGTGCGCGCCGGGCTGCTGCTGTTCTACGACACCAAACTCTACTGCGGTTTGGGGTTTGATACCAAAAACTTCGTCACGCACCAGTACGGCATCGAACGGGGGCGTCCGACTAATCCGCACGGCCGCAAGATGTGGATGAGGCTGCGCAACGACCGCCATATCGTCACGTTCGACACCTCGTCGGATGGCCAGACGTGGAAGCGTTTCGATCGCGGCATGGAGGTGTCGGGCTATCATCACAATGTGCGCGGCGGCTTCCTGATGCTGAAACCCGGCTTCTACGCCGCCGGGCAGGGCGAGGCGCGCTTCAAGAGCTTCAAATATAAGGCGCTGTAATCATGGTGGATTCGATCCAGCTCAATCGCCGCGTCTTTTGCGGTGCGGGGGCGCTTGCGCTCATTTCGACCGCGCCGGCTTTGGCGCAGACGCGTCCTGTCGTGCGGGTCCCGGCGGATCATAAGACGCTGGCCGCAGCCTTTGCCGCCTTGCCCGACACGGGTGGGACGGTGGAAATTGCGCCGGGCACCTATCGCGAGAAACTGACCCTATCCAAGCCTGACGTGCATCTGGTCGGCAAGGGCAAAAAGCCCGAAGACGTGATCATCGTCTGGGGCGACAGCGCCAGGATGGCCGGTGGGACAGGCAAGTCGTCCTCTTTCACCGTCAATGGCGACGGCTTCCGCGTCAGCAATCTGACCATCCAGAACGATTACCATCTCAACCAGCCGGATACTCCGTCTCAGGCCGTGGCCCTGTCGATCAATGCCGACCGCGCCGTGTTGACGAAGGTGCGGCTGCTGGGGGCGCAGGACACGCTCTATGCAGCGTCGAAAAAGCCGACCGTGCCCAGCCGTCAATATTACAGGGACTGCTATATCGAAGGGCATGTCGACTTCATCTTCGGCAACGCCTTGGCCTTTTTCGACCATTGCCACCTGCATATCATCGAGCGAGACGGGGCCTTCATCACCGCCCACAGCCGCACGGCGGCGACCGAGACGACGGCCTACGTCTTCGATCACTGCCGCATCACCACGGCGGGGAGCGGCACCTATTATTTGGGTCGGGCGTGGCGGCCCTATGCGCAGGTGGTGTTCCTCGACACGCGCATCGACGGAAAGATCCACCCCGAAGGCTGGCGCGAATGGACGCCAGGCAAGACCGAGACCTACGCCACGGCGCACTATGCTGAATACAATTCCAGCGGGTCGGGCGGCGATATGAGCCAGCGCGTCTTCTGGGCGAAAAAACTGACGGCGGATCAGGCGGCCAAATGGCGGCTTGAGGCCGTGTTCCCGGATCGTAGCTGGATAAGTTAATTCCTTCTCCCTTGAGGGAGAAGGTGCCGCGATAGCGGCGGATGAGGGGGAGTTTCACGCTTCTACCTCTTTACCCCCCTCACCCCAGCCCTCTCCCTCAAGGGAGAGGGGGCATGGAGGCAGATACTGCCATGACCCAACACGATCGCCGCAACTTTCTCACTGTCTCTGCCGCGGGGGCAGCCGCCGCTGCTGTGGCCGCCCCCTCAGCGGAAGCAGAGACGTCTGCGTGGGGTGTTCCCGACGAAGGCTGGAACGTGTGGATCGACGAAAAGGCCGCTTATAAGGACGACGTCATCTATCTGCCCGCGCAGGCAGACCTGAGAACCTTACCGGTCAATCCGCCGACCGGGGGCTGGGCCGCCCTGACGACCGACGTGACGGTGACCCTGCCGGCGACGGTCGAGCAGCATTTCTGGGGCCGGTTCGGTCTGCGCCCCTATACGGGCGATGAGTATCGCTATGCCGAAGACGACAATGTGCCGCAGAACGGCGCCTATCGCGGCGTATCGTGGTGGTGGCGTGAGATCAGCATTCCGACGGACGCCAAGGGCAAGCGCGTCCTGCTGCACATTCGTGGCGCGCGCCTGCGGGCCGAGGTTTTCCTCAATGAAAAGCTGGTCGGCTATTCGATCCTGTCGGAGCAGCCTTTCGACTGTGATCTGACGGCGGCGATGACTCCGGGCGGGACGAACCGTCTGGCCATCCGCATCACCAATCCCGGCGGGCGCTACGACTGGCGCGATTCCACCACCATGATGTGGGGCAAGCTCAAGCTGTTCGCCTCGCACGGTTTCGGCGGGCTCGATCGCGGCATGTCCTTAAGCGTCCATCCGCTCGACAGCCATATCGAAGACGCGTGGGTGCTCAATACGCCTGACGCGCGCAAGGTGACCGCCCACATGCAGGTGCGGCTGAACGGCCCGATCACCGCAGCGGACCTCGCCAAGCGTGGCTCGGTCCTGTTGCTGGGGCCGGACGGCAAGCCGTTCAAGGCGCAGACCCGACTGAAAAGCGCGAAGATCGAGGACGGTCTGGCGACGGTGGTCTTCGACCTTCATGCGGCGGAGGCGAAGCTGTGGGATCTGAAAAACCGCCATCTCTATCACCTGCGTTTCGACTGGAAGGGCGCGCCCGGCGTGTCGTCCAAAACCGTGCGTTTCGGTTTCCGCTGGTTCGCCGTCGAAGGCATCGGCGCCAACGCCCTGTTGCGGCTGAACGGCAGGCGCATCAAGCTCTACTCGGCGATTTCCTGGGGCTATTGGGGCTATAACGGCATGTGGCCGACGCCCGCTCTGGCGCGGCGCGAGGTCGAAGCGGCGCAAGCCTTGGGCCTCAATACGCTGCACGCCCACCGCAATGTCGGCAAACACGATGTTTTCGACCGGCAGGACGAACTGGGCCTGTTGCGCGTCATGGAGCCGGGCGGTGGCCGCCACGCCATCGGCCGCGATCTCAAGCCGGGCGAGAGCCTGTCCGACGCCGATGCCTTCAGCCGCGCCTATATGATCGAGAAGTGCCGCCTGATGGCGAAGACCTTCCGCTCGCACCCGTCTCTGGCCCACTACACGCTGCAGAATGAGATCGGGGCCAATCTGCAAAACCCCGACGTGCAAAATGTACTAAAGGTCATCCACGACGAAGACCCGTCGCGCACGGTCATTCTCAATGACGGCTTCGTCAAGCGCGGTGCGGCGCAGGCCATGTATCTGGCCTATAATGATCACTATTTCCGTTCGGATGTCGAACCGTTCGGCGGCTGGTGGGTCGAGCATCAGGGCGCCGGCGATCAGTGGTACGACAAGTTCTATCAGTCGAAAGACAGCTATATCCACTATCAGACCGGTAAACCCTATATCGTCGAATTCGGCGAAATGCAGGGCTGCGCCACCGGCGACAACCACGTGCTGATGGTCGCCGACATCCTCGCCAACGGCGGCAAGTCCTACGACCTGGAGGATCACAGGGTCATTGTCGAAAAGACCTCGGCCTATCTGGATAAATGGGGCTTTCGCAAAGCCTTTCCGACGACCGAGAGCCTGTTCCTGTCGGTCGGGCGCAAGGTCTACGACGCCTGGCAGAACTATCTGGAAAACATCCGCATCGGCGACGAAGTCGATATAGCCGCGATTTCCGGCTGGGAAACGACGGCCATCGAAAATCATTCGGGGATCGTCGACAACCTGCGCTATTTCAAGGCCAATCCCGACCTGCTGCGCAACAGCCTGCTGCCCGTGCGTCCCATCGCCAAACAGCGTAAGCTGGCCTATGCGACGGGCGAGGTGGCGGGACTCGACATCTATCTGCTCAACGACACGGACGAACAGATAAAGGGCGAGATGATCCTCAGCCTGATCGCGCCGGACAACACCGTGACGGAAATCGCCCGCTACCCCGCGCCGACACATGTGAAGGACCAGTTCCGCTACGTGCTGGCGGAAAAGGTCGTGACGCCGGTCCTGACCAAACCCGGCCTCAATAAGGTGCAGATCGAACTGAAAGGCTATCCGACCTTCGTGCGCGAACTGTGGGTGGTCGACGGCAAGGCGGCTTTCAAAACCCCGCTGAAGATCGCCTTGTCGGGCGTCGCCAGGTCCTTCCGCGATCAGTTGAGCGCCATTCCCGGCGTCGTCTTCGAAGACTTCAAGGCGAAGATCCGATACGACGCCATCATCGCGTCGGGTCTCAAGGCCGACGAGATCGCCAGGCGTCAGGTCGGCGAACAGACCGGTCTCGAAGCCCAGCCCAAGGCCGGTGAAAAGCCCAAACTTGTGCTCGGCGAACTGCCGGCCGATGTGTTGGCCGCCGTCAAGGCCGGGACGCCGCTGCTGGCCTATGTGCCGGAGGACGGTCTGGCCGAGGGGGTGGCCCGGCAGTTGTCGGAACTGGGCCTGTTCTCTTATGCCGGGCAGGTCGGCAATCTGCGCGCGCCATGGATGGGCAACTGGAACTATCTGCGCGCCCACCCCATCTTCGACGGCCTGCCGGTCGATCAGGCCACCAGCGTCTGGCATCAGATCGAGGGGCAGCCGTCGAACGGCCTGCTGATCGACGGGCCGGTAATTGGGCCGGACGGGATCGAGGTCATCGCCGCCTACAGCCGCGACCACGACCGCGACAACGGCGCGGCGACCTTTACGGTGCGCAAGGACGGTATGAAGGTGCTGGTCCACCGCCTCCCGGACATGGTGGCGCCGCTGCAAAAGCGCTTCCTGATCAATGCGATCAACTGGTTAAGTGCTTAATAGAGTTCGGAAGAAATCGCCTGCGCCGTTTCGCGCAGGCGTTCCAGCACCTGAGGCTTGTCCATGTGGCAGACCACGTGCGTCATGAAGGGCACGATCAGCGCCGCCACGGCGTGGGTCGAACGTCCGGCAAAGAGCGGTACGGCCAGATCGGTAATGCCCAGCGTATAGGCGCTGTCGCGCACCAGATAGCCGTGCGTCTTCGCCGCGCGCGCTTCGCTGAGGAAGGTGCGCATCAGGTCGCGGTCGATGCGCCCGCGCATGGTGTGATACCAGTTCAACTGATCGCGCAGCGGTTGGAAAGCATAGATCAGCCGCCCCGATGTCGCCGTGGCGGCCGGCGCGCGAAAGCCGACCTTGACCCCGAAGGCGGTCATGCTCTCGCTCTCGGCGCGGGCGATGGCGACGATGTGCTCGCGCGACAGGACGGTCATGTGGCATGATTGCTCGCTGTCGCGGGCCAGGGCGCGCATGTGGGGCAGGGCGGTCTCGATCAGGCTCTGGCGCGGCGGGTAGAGCATGCCGAAGTCGAAAAGACGGCTGGTCATGGCGTAGCGGCCCGCCGCGTCGCGCCGCAGATAACCCTTCGATTCCAGCGTCAGAATCATGCGGTAGATCTCGGCCTTGGAACGGCCCACCCCGGCGCAGATTTCGCCTATGCTCAGCGATCCGGGCCGCCCGGCCAGAAACTCTATGATCTCTATGCCTTTTTCGAGGGCGGGGGCGCTGTAGGTCGGTTCGGACATCGGGCTTCCATCTGTACGATTGCCCTGTGATAGCCGTTTCGCGCCAAAGCGTCAAAAGGCCATCTTTTGAAGGTCGGTTCGGCGAGAAATCATCTCGTCGAACGTCTGTGGGCCTTCAATCTGGGCGTTTCCGGCACGTGGCCATCTGGATCATTATGTTTTCCAATGCAAACATAATGATCCAGATTTTGTTTACGCCCTCGCCGGGCGGTGTCTGCGCCACCTTGGCCGCCGGCTCATGCCGCCCCAGGAAAGCATTCCCAGTGTTTAATCAGACCTCCACCAGCGCCTTGATGACGCCGGCTTCGGGCGCGGTCCAGCCGGGCAGGACGTCGGGCAGATCGCGCAGGGTCGTGCGGTGGGTATTGAGGGCGCGGGTGGGGATCAGGTCGGCGCGGATGGCGTCGAGCACTTCCTGAAAATCCTCGATGGTGGCGTTGCGGCTGCCCAGCAGGGTCGTTTCGCGCTTGTGGAATTCCGGATCGTTGAAGGTGATGTCGGCGGCGACGACCGAGATCAACACATAGCTGCCGCCGTGGCCGACATAGGCGAAACCGGCCTCGATAGCCCTGGGCGAACCGGTGGCGTCGAACACGGCGTCGTAAAAGTCGCCCCCGGTACGTGCGGACAATTCATCGCGTGTGGTGGGTGACACCCTTACCCCGTGGTCCATGCCGAGGGTTTGGCGGCAGAAGTCGATGCGCGAGGTCTGAGAATCGAGCACCGTGACTTCGGCGCCCCTGAGTTTGGCGAAAACCGCCGTGGCCATGCCGATGGGCCCGACGCCGACGACCAGCACCCGCTGTCCGGGCTTGATATGTGCGCGGCGCACGCTGTGGCACCCGATAGCCAGAAATTCGAGCATGGCGGCTTCGTCCAGCCCGATGCCTTCGGCGCGAAATACGAAGGCCTGCGGCACGCTGAGATACTCGGTCAGGCCGCCATCGCGATGCACGCCCAGCACCTGAATATTCATGCAGCAGTTGGCGCGGCCCTTGCGGCAGGCGGCGCAATGTCCGCATGACATGTAGGGCATGATGTAGACGGTGTCGCCGGGCTTCAATGCCGAGCCTGCGGGCGCTTCGGCAACTTCGCCGGACAGTTCGTGGCCCATGACCCGCGGATAGCTGAGATAGGGCTGGGTGCCGCGGAAGATATGCATGTCTGTGCCGCAGATGCCGACGCGGCGGATGCGGATCAGCACCTCATCGGCCTGACGCGCGGGCGTCTCGCGCTGGACGCAAATCAGCCGGCCGGGGCTTTCGCAGATGACGGTGTCCATATCGGCTCACTTTTTTGGGAGGGGTTCCCTGCTGTACCTATAGATTGGCGCTGCTTGTGTCAAATATGAATTAGAAGTTCAATTTTGAACATTGCTTATGGCGGGTGTTTTTTTGTCATTTCCGCCGACATTTTTACAGATAAATCGTACAGGGTTACTCGACGAAAGATTGAAATCGATTGAATCTGGCTTGAGGACGAAAATTCAGGCCTGACACAATTTCGCCGCTGTTGTGGCGCGGTGTGGGCAAGTTGTCACGGCTCTGAAAAAAGCGGCAAGCGCGCGAATACGAAGAGACGCGCGGTACGGTGAAACCGGTGAGCGGCCAGGGATGATTTTTGCTCTTGCAGAATCGAATAATTTTCGCAATTGCGTCAAAATTAGTTAATATTATTAAAAACAAAATGTTATCTATAAGATTCGGACATGTTTGATCTGAAAACGTGGTGAATTTCCACCAAAAATCAGGCAAACGCCGCAGGCGCGATTCCCTCACTCGGTGAGTCCGGAAGACAAAGCTGCCGGACCGAAGCCATAAACAAATCGTTAAAAAATTATTGACACCACCGTCAAAAGAGCCAAGCTTCCGACACTATTTTTAATAAGTCTCGGGGCTACAGGGGGCGAATGTGTTTAAAACGACTATAAATGCCATGCGTAAAATCAATCTTGAGTTGTTGATTCGGGCGGGAATCCTGACAGCCGCATCCGGGCTGATCCTTGTGGCTGGCGCCGCGCAGGCCCAGGACCTGAGCTACCAGCCGATCAATCCGACCTTTGGAGGTAACCCCTTCAATTCGGCGCATCTTCTGGGCGTGGCCAATGCCCAGAACGATTACAAGGATCCGAAGACTTCGACCGGCACCAGCCAAGGCGATCTTTTCGCCCGGCAACTGGAATCGAGACTCCTGTCGGCCTTTTCGGCGCAACTCACCGACGCCATTTTCGGCGAGAATGCGCAGGAGCGCGGCACCTTCACCCTGGGCAGCCAGACTGTGAGCTTCTTCCGCGACCTTGAGAACGTCAACATCACGATCACCAATAACGAGACCGGTGAAGTGACCAACATCACCGTTCCGCTCTTCATCCAAGTCAACTGAAATGCGCGCTCTTCTCCCCGCTACACTCCTCACGGGCGCGCTGATGCTTGGCGCCTGCTCGCACACCCCGCAGATCTCTCAGGCCAAGCACGGCCCGATGTACGATCTGCCGACCTATCAGAAGGCCACGGCCAGCCAGCAGGCCCTGTTCGACCTGCCGCCGCCGTCGCGCCCCGTCGCTGTCGCCGTCTACGGCTTTACGGATCAGACGGGTCAGTTCCGTCCCTCCGAAACCGGCCAGACCCTGTCGCGCGCCGTGTCGCAGGGCGGGTCGTCCATCCTGATGAAGGCCCTTCAGGACTCCGGCCGTCGCAAGTGGTTCACCGTTATCGAACGGGAACAGGTCGGCCACCTGATGAGCGAGCGTCAGATCATCCGTGAAATGCGCGAGCGCTATCTGGGCGAAAAGACGACCAATTCCGAAGCCCTGCCGTCCTTGCTGTTTGCCGGTGTGATCATCGAAGGCGGCATCATCGGCTATGACACCAATACCCGCACCGGCGGAGCCGGAGCCGGTTTTCTGGGTGTCAGCGCCCGCACGGAATACCGTCAGGACGTGGTGACCGTCTATCTGCGCGCCGTGTCGGTGCGCACCGGCGAAGTCCTGACTTCGGTGACGGCGTCGAAGACCATCGCATCCTATGCCCTCGGCGGCGGCGCCTTCCGCTATGTCGGCTACAAGGAGTTGCTGGAGGCCGAAACCGGCATGACCACCAACGAACCGGACCATCTGGCCTTGCAGCAGGCGATTGAAAAGGCCCTCTACGGCCTGATCATGGAGGGCGTCGAACTGAAGCTGTGGAACTTCGCCGACGCCGACGCCGGCTGGCCCCACCTGTGGCGCTATCAGAGCGAACGCGACGGCGTCTTCGACGCCCAGCAGGTCGCCGTGGCCAATGCCCGCGCCCGCGAAATGCAGGCGGCCGCGATGGCGAACCCGGACCGCAAGAAGCGTCTGGACGCCGATGAACCGCCCGTCCGCGTCAACCGCCCGGCGGATCAGAGTTCGAAATAGGCTTCGCCCCCGGCCGAGCCGCCCCCACATCGGGGCCCGGTCCGGTGGCGTTGGTAAGTGCAGAGCAGGCGTAGCGTAAAGCGTAAGGGGTTGGAAGCCTGCGGGCGAGCCCAGACCCTCACAACGAGAAAAGCCGAACATAACTGAAGAGTCCGGACTCTGCTGATTCCGGAAACGGGATATCTTTGCCCGAGTAAGCGTCAAACGGACATGCGGACCGCCTGAGTGCGTCTTGCCGCTGCCATCACATCAGGGCCAGCCCGCCCCGTCCGGAGTCCCGTGATTCCGGAAGCGGAGAGGTATTGCCCGAATACAGGAAATGACTATGAAACGCTCAATCCTTGCCTCGGTATCCGCCGCGGCGCTCATTCTGGCCGGCGGCAGCGCCTTCGCCCAGAGCAATAACTCCACCGTAGGCCAAACCGGCACCGATGGCGTGGTCAATGTCACGCAAAACGGCTCCAGCGGCACCTCGACCGTCAATCAGGGCGGTGACGACAACACGGCCAACGTCACGCAAAACGGCGCAGGCTCGGTGTCTGACGTCAAGCAGGACAACGGTACGGGCTCAAGCGACGACGACAATGTCGCCAATGTGATGCAGACCGGTCCGGGCAATTCGAAGGTCACTCAGACCAATGACGGCGCGCTGGCCAATGTCACGCAAACCGGTGGCACCCACACTTCGGTCGTGACCCAGAGCGGCGACGACGATGATGCGGACGTGGTTCAGTCGGGCCTCGGCAGCGACTCGACCGTCACGCAGTCGGGTAATTCCAACTATGCCGGCGTCAGCCAGAGCGGCGGCGCGGGCAACAGCTCGACCGTCACCCAGACGAGCGGCGCCAACGACGCCTTCGTCACCCAGAACGGCGACCTGAACACCTCGGTGATCGCACAGGGCGGTACGGGCTTCCTCAGCGGCCTGCATCAGACCAATGTCAACCAGCAGGGTTCGGGCAACAACTCGACCGTTACCCAGACGGGCATGGCCAACGAAGTCGGCGGCACCGCCGTCAATGGTGTGTCGCAGGTCGGCAACAACAACAACTCGACCATCACGCAAGCCGGCGGCCTTCAAAGCGCGCTGGTGACCCAGACCGGCAACAATAACAATTCGGATATCGATCAGGGCGGCACGATCTCGGCGCTGCATGACGCCATTGTGTCGCAGACCGGTAACAACCACCTGTCGCTGGTCAAGCAGCGCGGTATGGCCGAAAGCGCCGACGTCACTCAGACGGGGACCGGCAACAACTCGAACATCGACCAGAACTCCATGCTGGCCGAAGCGACGGTGACCCAGTCCGCCAACAGCAACCTGTCGATCATCAAGCAGACCGGCAACGGCGCGGACGCCACGGTCAATCAGTCGAGCGACAAGAACGCCTCGAACATCGAGCAGGCCTCGAACGCCACGGCCAATGTGACGCAAACGGGCGGCGCATTGCACCCGGCTTCGCCGTTCGACAGCCGCGACAACAACGTCTCGAACATCATCCAGGGTTCGAACGCCGATGGCGCTTTGGCCACCGTCAATCAGAACGGCGTGCTGAACGGTTCGTGGATTTCGCAGAACGCTGACGCCACGGCGACGGTTTCGCAGGCTGGCATCTACAACACCTCGTCCGTCGATCAGACCGGCGACGGCGCTCTGGCCACCGTTACCCAAGGCGGCGGCTATGGTGACAACCTGTCCTACGTGCAGCAAACCGGCGCGTCGACGGCCAATGTGACCCAGACCGGCCAGCCTTCGGTCGGCCCGCAGTTCACCAACTCGTCGTTTGTGACGCAGAACGGCGCCAACAACCTGGCCACTGTCGGTCAGAACGGTTCGCGCAACGAATCCTACGTCGCCCAAAGCGCCAGCAACGCCACGGGTCAGATCGAACAGGACGGCGTCGGCCTCGTCTCGCACCTGGTGCAGACCGATGACGCCGGTTCCTTCGCCCACGTGACCCAGACCGGCCTCGACAACGACTCGGCCGTCATGCAGACCTCGTCGGGCGCTCAGGCGCGCGTCATCCAGTCGGGCACGGCGAACAAGTCGGAAGTGGCTCAGGGCCGCGCCGCCGGTCACGCCTTCCAGACCAACAGTCAGGAAGCGCTGATCGTTCAGTCGGGTTCGGACAACGAGTCCTACGGCACCCAGTCGGGTTCCAACGGTGACCTCAATGTCAACCAGTCGGGCGACCGCAACTTCTCGATCGCCGATCAGTCGGGCTTCGACAACTCGGCCGGCGACAGCGACGCCCTGATGGTCGGCATCGACCAGTCGGGCAGCGACAACCAGTCGTACGTCGTTCAGTCGGGTCAACTGTCGGACGCCTGGGTCGATCAGTCGGGTGACTTCAACCTGGCCACGATCAACCAGAGCATCGACAACAGCCCGAACCCTCCGGGCGGTCCGGACCCCCGCGTGGCGAGCGCTTCGATCGAACAGATCGGCGACCGCAACGTCAGCGGCATCACGCAGTTCGGCGGCACCGCGTCGAACAGCGCGCGCCTGATGACGGCTCTGAACATCCAGAACGGCGACGACAACACCAGCACGATCTCGCAGACCAACACGTCGGCGGGGGCCTCGGCCGGCAACAGCGCCACGGTCACTCAGGCCAATGGCAACGACTCGTCGGTTACCCAGAACGGTCGTGAGCTGACCGCCCTGGTGACGCAGTCGGGCAACGACAACCTGTCGAGCGTGCTGCAGTCGGGCTTCAACAACGACGCCATCGTCAGCCAGGCTTCGGACGGCAACGTGTCGGCGGTCGTTCAGTCGGGGATGAACAACGTGGCTACGGTCACGCAGAACTAAGGCGTAAAGGGCCGGCGCCTTGCGAAGGGTGCCGGTCATTTCTTCGTTCCGGCTCCGTCACGGGGCCGGAACGTTTTCGCATCCGGCGCAGCCCGAAACCTGTGCAGGGAGTTTCGGGTTAAGGGCGCGACCACACTGAATTTAAGGAGTCCGGGATGAAAAAGGCATGGATCATGGCGGCGGCCCTGGCATTGACCCCGTGGATGGCGCAGGCGGCAGGCGGCGACACCAGCGTCTATGTGCCGCAGATCAACGAACTGGCTCAGAACCTGATTTCCGACCGCGGCGCGGCGGTGATCCAGTCGGGCGAGAGTAATCGCGGCCATGTCGTTCAGAACACCTCCGACCAGATCGGCGTCGTGGTGCAGGCCGGTGACGACAATCTGGCCAGTCTGACGCAGAACGGGCCGGCGGCCAATGTCGCCGTGCTGCTTCAGAGCGGCATGGACAATTCGGCCACGGTGACCCAGACCGCCGTGGCGTCTCAGAACGTCGCCGTCGTCACCCAGACCGGAAACGGCAACCATGCCGAACTGAGCCAGACGGGTAGCGATAATGCGGCGGTACTGACTCAGGCTGGTAACGACAATCTGATGCAGGCGGCGCAGACGGGCGACAACAATGCCTTGGTGTGGACGCAGGTCGGGTCTAATCTGGCTGCGCCGAAGGTCGACATGACGGGCAATCAGAACCTCATTATCAATCAGATAGGCTGGAAATGACCCTGCCGGTGTGGATAGCGATAGGACTTCTGAGCGGGCAGGCGGACCCTGCGGCCGTCGAACAGGTCGGTCGCGCCGATCGCGCCATCGATACGCCGCAACTTGCCCCCCTGCGCCGCGAAGTGCCCGCCGCACCGCCGGTCGTGCGCGGGGACACGCCTCAGGTGACCAATGGCCGGCGCAATGCCGATGCGCCGGATTCGGGCTCGACCCGCGCGCAGGGCCGTAATGTGCGCGCCGAAGCCGTAGAGGGTGACGACCGCTGCGATCCACAACACCCGCAAAAGGGCGCGGATTGCGACGGCGTCATCGAAACGCGCTCGGCGGAGTTCCAATCGCCCGACGTGCAACCCCTGTCTCCGGAGCAGCGTCTGCTGCTGGCGCAGAAGGGACTGGACGGCGCGGCGCTGAATATCGATACGGCGACGCGACGTCTGGCCAATGGAGAGGTCGACGCCTCGAATGTCGGTCTGGCGGCGTCTTCGATCGGGGCATTGACGAACGGGCAGCCGGAAGAAAAGAAGGACGATCTGTCGGCACAGCAGAACGCCATCGTCTCCGCCGTCGTCGGGATCGTGCAGACCGGATCGCAATAGATCGTGTGAAAGACAGGCGTGGCTGGCGATCTTCCGGTCGCCTGCCTTTTTGCATTTGCGCGCAAAAAAAAGCCGCGCACACGGCGCGGCCAGTTTACAGGGAGGAAACGCCCAGGAAGGGCAATCGATGCAAGGCATCGAACACATTCACTATATATGCTGCGTTGCGGCAAATTCAAGGCGTGGGCATTTCAAGTTGAGTTACATATCCTGATCTGGTGTGTGATTGAATTTGCCGGCCCTGCATATCCCCTTGTTTTCATGCGATCAGGGCTGCGGTTACCTGACCGGTGCACCATAGAGGTTGGGGGCGCCGTCCAGCTTGACGTCGATACGGTCGAGGATAAAGCCGGGGTCCAGGGCGAAGACCGCGATCCTGTGCGGGCCGGAAGCCAATTGTTTCAACGGGATTGTTCGCACGGCGGTATTGCTCAGCATGTTCTGTTTCCACGCCTCGCTGCGGCCGAAGGTCTCGAAATCGAGCACCTGCACCGGGCCGCCGTCAATACGCACGCCGATGCGCAGTGCGTTGGCCGAGGTCAGCGGGTGGACCGGCACGGCGACGATTTTCAGTTCGGCGTCGGTCTTCGCGCTGGTGGTAAAATTGTAGATGAGGGGGGTGATGTTGGCTGTGTCCGAAGACGACGGCGTATCGAGCCCGGCGCGCAAGGCCTCACCGCGCGAGCCCAAGCCTGGCACGGTTTGCCACGCGGGGGCGCTGGCGGATGTAGCGGTGAGTGAAATAATACGATTGATTTCGACAGGTTCGCCTTGCGGCGTGCTGACAAGTCTGGCGGTCAGTTTCGTCGTCTTGCCGCCACAGGTCACGCTGCCGGCATCGACCGACGCGCCGCCGTCATAGGCGACTTTTACGCGCTGTTCAAAGCCGTTCACGGCATTGAGGTCGCCCGTTGTGTAGGCAAAGCTCAGTCCGCTTTGGCCTGAGAGCGTCCATAGCGCCGGTGCGCCCGGCGTATAGACGGTCACGGTGCGGGTCGCTGGCTGCCCGTTGACGAAGCTCAGCTCCGACGCATCGACCGTGCAGCCGGGTTTCGCCGGTAATGTCCATTGCGGATAGATAGGCTCATCAAAGACCGGCAGGCGACGCGGGGCCATATCCATCATGCCGCGCCATTTACCGCCATTACGGCTGTTATAGGCCGCGGTGTCGGCGACGATACGCTGATGCGCGGCCTTCGCCTGATCGGACAGAGCGTTGACATTGGCGCGTCCGGCCTTGGCGTTCACTGCCGCCAGATCGAGCTTGAGAATGCGCTCGTTAAGGCTGGCGGCGCTCCGTACGGGATAGAGCACCAGTTGGAAAAAGGCGTCCTGACGGTCGGCGGGCAGGGCGGCACTGACCGCTTCAGCGCGGCGGGTCAGCTCCGTATAGCGGTCGATGCGACTCCACGCTTCGGCCCCGCCGGTGCGCACATAGTCGCTGATGACATTGGGACGGGTCGGCTCGGTCTGACCGCCGCCCATGAATTCCGGCTTGCGCTCCCAGGCGAGGTCGTAGAATTCCGTCATGATCGATGCGACCTCTTCGGCCTTGTCGCTGCCGAACTGTTGTGCTGCCCAGAGTTTGAGATGTTCGCGTGGCGTTTCCCCGATGACCTTCCGGTCGAAGGCCATGTCGAGGAAATACTGGGTCAGGTACTCGCCCGGCTTGATGTCGCCGACATTGACGATCCAGATCTTGCGCGCATCCATCTGATACGCCCGGTCCATCTGCTCGCGGATCAGGGCCGGGTGCTGGGTGCCGAGCCACAGATAGTCGTGCGGCCGTCCCCAGTAAGAGATGTGGTAATAGACGCCCGAACCGCCCTTGCGCGCCTGTTCGGCGGGTGTCGAAAGCTGATTGATATAGCCGTAATTGTTCTCCGGCCAAACCAGGGTGACATCGTCCGGCACCTTGAGGCCGGTCATATAGACGTCAAGCACCTCCTTATAGAGGGTCAGGACCTGCGGCACCTGATCGGCCGGTGTCTTCTGCGCCTTCGACAGCAGGCGGCGCTGAATATCGAAGACCTGGGTCAGGGCGTCACGCGCCTCTTCGGGCGTCTTCGCGCCCTCCATCGCCGAGTCGTGCTTGCCGCGCAGACCTATGCTCCACAGATTCTCGAAAGCCTTCACCTCGTCGGCGCGTTCGGCCCAGTATTTGACGATCGAGTCGCGATTGGTGAAGAAGTTGAAATCGCCGCGCGTTTTCTCGTCCCACTCGCGCACATTGTTACGCATCATCGGCTCGGCATGGGAGGTGCCCATGACAATGGCATAGTCGCGCGCCCTCTCGGCATTGCCTTTGATCTGATAAAAGGGCCTGGTCGAGTCGTGCATGGCGGGCCACAGGGTATTGGCCTTGAGCCGCCACATCAGCTCAAAAATGCGTGCATAGGTCCTGGGGCCGATATCGCCGACATCGGGCTCGTAGGTTTTGGCCGCCCAGGGTTGCAGGCCCCAGTCCTCGTCATTGAGGAAGATGCCGCGATACTGAACAGAGGGGGTGCCCGACGTGCGGGCGTCGCCATTGATGCTCAGCCGATCGACCTTGCGGGGCGTGACATCGGCCCACCATTCCCAGGCCGAAACGCCCATCTCGCGCGTCAGGTCGATGACACCCCATACCGCTCCGCGTGTGTCGGACCCGGCGATCAGCAAATAGGTGACCTGCGGATCACGCTTTGAACGCACGGCCACACGTTCATAGCGCTCCCACTGGCCTTTCAGCGTGGTGAGATCGAGGCCGCCCTGGCGTGCGACCGCCTTGATCAATTTAGAGTCGTAATGCCCGATCACTACGCAGACCTTGCGACACGCCCTGAGTGCGGAGGAAACGCCGACCGCTTGTCCCGTCAGGTTCCTCAGGTCGCGCGCCAACAGGTCACCGGCAATGGACAGGGTGCGATCTTTTTCATGCACGACGCTGGCGACGGTGTGTCCGTCGTACAAAAGAACATCTGCGGCCTTGGCCGGGGTCACGGCGGTTCCCATCAGAAGTACGCCGGCCATCAGGGACTTTAAAAAACGCATGGTGCTCCGGCGATCGCGCTGAAAATGAGCACACTGAATTTATTGAAATTGGTCAGACATTCAAGGCGCAATGTGAAAGCCATAGCGAAATTAAGGCGCGAATTCGGATTGTGGGAAGCGAGGGCTCGTCAGTCTGCGCAAATTCTGGCAATTCTAGTCGTTTTCTTCTGAAACTTTTTGAATTGGTCTGGCCAATGTGCGTGTCCTCGCGCCGTCCCTCTGATATACCATGGGTAGGCGCTGTCTCCCCGAAATCGAACGCTTCGAGTGGCCTGACGATGAGACGGATTTCGCGGACGAACGCGTTGAGATGTTGCGGGCGCAAGACAAGAAATATGGTGCATCGTCCGGTCATAGCCATGGTGACGGGGCGCAAAGCGTTAAGAGGAACATCTATGCCGTTTAATTCTTACACTCGTCGCCATGTAGCGCTGTCGATGCTGGCCATCCCATTGGCGACGGCGGGGACAGGCGCTCACGCCGCATCCCGCAAGATCCTCATCACGGCCTTTGGGGCCATAGGTGACGATCAGACCGTCAACACCCGAGCGATACAGGCGGCGATCGACCATGCCGCGGCGCAGGGTTGCGGAACGGTCATTGTGCCCGATGGCGTTTTTGTCACTGGGGCACTGTTTTTCAAACCCAGGGTCAATCTGCACCTGGAAAAGGGGGCCGTTCTAAGATGTTCCACGGACGTGGCCACCGACTTCCCGGCGCAACGGACGCGCATCGAGGGGCATTTCGAGGACCGTTTCACGCCGGCGCTCATCAATGCCGCGGGCTGCAACGGCTTTAAGATCAGCGGACAAGGCACGCTCGATGGGGCCGGGCAGATCGTATGGGACACATTCTGGCGGCTTCGGGATGCGGCACCCGACCGCGACAACTTTCCGAACCTCAGCGTACCCCGTGCGCGTCTGGCTCTTATCGAAGACTCAAGGGACGTCGTGATCGAAGGCATTACGTTCAAGGATTCGCAATTCTGGAACCTGCACCTTTACCGGTGCCAGGGTGTCGTGGTGCGCAAATCGCGCTTCGTCGTTCCCGACGGTGTCCGTGCCCCCAGTTCAGACGGCATCGATATCGACAGTTGCCAGCGCGTGTCTGTGGAAGATTGCTATTTCTCGGTCACGGACGACTGCATCGCGGCCAAGGGCTCCAAGGGACCGGAGGCGCTGCAGGACAAGGACAGCCCACCCGTTGAAGGCATTCGTATCCGGCGCTGCGAGTTCCGGCGCGGTCATGGCCTGTTCACCTGCGGCAGTGAAGCGACCATCGTTCGCGACGTCGTCGTGGAAGACTGCAAGGTGAGCGGCGCGATGCCGGTGGTGCGCCTCAAACTGCGTCCGGATACGCCGCAGCACTATGAAAACATCATATATCGCAACCTGACTTTTGATGCGTCCGGAGGTGATCTGATCGCCATCCTGCCCTGGAGCCAGTATAAAAATCTCGGTGACAACGTCCCACCGAACTCTGTCGTCCGCAATGTTCAACTTATCGGCTTCCGGGGCCGTTACGGCGCCTTCGGCACGATCGCGCCGAACCCCGGACAGACGACCATCAGCGACATTGTGTTGAAAAACTGGGATATGCAGCTTAAAACGCCCAATCTCAAAGCCACAGGTGTTGTCAGGCTCAGGTCTGAAAAAGTGCGCATTAACGGTCGGGCCTACGAAACGGTAAGTGAAGGACGAGGATAGGATTGCGCCATGTTATCGTGAACGCCGGGATCGCGACACCCGGTTCCGTATCGTCGTAGACCGGTCGCAGCTCTGAGAATTTACTGAGAACGGATCGGGGAGGATTCGTCACGTGAGCCCGCGCGACGTTATCATTTCGTGCGAAATCGGGAGCACGCGCCAAGCGGTGCGCCGCTGAATGACGCTGTCTGTCGCACCTAAGAGGGCAGGTATGTGGGGGTGCAGATTGTGAGTGTGGATATATGTCCAGTTAATATTATGATTTAACTGGATAAATGGCGGACAGAGAGTTTGCGGGACAGGCGTTCACTGGCGTACGTATGCGTACAATAGCGCGTTGAAAATATTGGAGAATGTGATTCAATTTGTTCGTAACGGTTCGTCGCCGTTCGACCCTTCCTGCAGCTTGTGGTGGGGTCAATGGTGGGGACAGAAAGGAACAGATTGTGGGAAGTTTGACAGCGAAGAGGGTGGATTCACTCTCGCAGCCGGGGAAATATTCCGACGGCAATAACCTCTACTTACACGTTTCGCGGACTGGTGCCAAGTCCTGGATTTTTAACTACCGGTGGCGCCAATTCAGAAAGGAAATGGGTCTTGGGCCTTATCCGGCAATCAGCTTGTCCGATGCGCGACAGGCAGCCCTTGGAGCACTTCGGATGCTCAAAGATCGCGACACACCTCAGGACCCGATAGCCCTTCGTAGGCAACGCCAAAAAATTGAAGTCGCAAAGCCCACCTTTGCCGTTTACTCGGAACGCCTGCTCTCGGACATCGAGTCGTAATGGCGCAATGCGAAACATGCCGGCCAATGGCACAACACACTGAAGCAATACTGCAAAATTTTCTGGAATACACCGGTCGATAAGATCGAAACGGATGACGTGTTGGCTGCATTACGCCCAATTTGGAAGAAGAAGTACGAAACGGCTCGTCGGGTCCGCGGACGTGTTGAACGGGTGTTGGATGCTGCGATGGCACATGGTTTGCGGACTGGCGCGAACCCTGCGCGTTGGAAGGGGCACCTCGCTCATTTGCTTCCCAAACGACTGGCCGTCGACATCAAGCACCATGCAGCCATGCCCTATCTGGAATTACCTCGGTTTGTTCGACGTTTGCGCGAAAGGCAAGGGGATGGAATGAGTGCATTGGGCCTCGAGTTTCTTATTCTTTGTGCGTCGCGGTCCGGAGAAGTACTCGGCATGCGCTGGGAGGAGGTCGATTTGGAGAACAAACTATGGACCATCCCCGCCAAGCGTATGAAGGCGGCGCGCGAACATCGTGTTCCTTTGTCGGTGCGGTCAGTGGCTATTCTTACGTTCGTGCGTCCCATGGCGATAGTCGAAATTCTCAAAAACGGAGAGCAAAGGCCGACAGGGTTTGTGTTTCGCGGCCCTCGCGGCGGTGCCATGTCAGTGATGGTGTTCACGATGCTGATGCGTCGAATGAATGTTGGAGAGTTTAGCCCTCATGGGTTTAGGTCGGCGTTCAGAGACTGGGTAGGTGAAGAAACTGATTTTGCCCGCGAAACGGCAGAGGCGGCACTCGCGCACACCGTGGGTGATGCAACCGAACGCGCCTACCGGCGCGGCGACGCATTGGAAAAACGGAGAAAACTTATGGAGGCATGGGGCGATTTTTTGAAATAGTAGCTGTCTGCTGTATGCGTGCGTGGTCCTACGTTACGCAACCACAGGAGTTCCCACCAGTTATTGATCACGGCACCGCACCGCATGAACAGATCGATCGGCTAGTTGCCGACGCGCACCCCTCATCGGCATCAGGAGGCGAGGCGAGTACCATGCCCGATATCCGGCGTGAGGCAGCCTTGTTCAAGGCAAGCGAAGCCAGATGACAGGGCTAAGGGCTCCGCTCTCGCGCGTGTAAGGGCAGAGTCCTGCGGACCGTCCCGGGCGATCTCCCCGGCCTTCCGCGCGCCGAGGCTAGCCGTCCAAAGATATCAGTCACCGCTTGAGCAGGCCGGGTGACCGGTTGGTCTCCATAGGAATCATCGAGATTATGCACATCTCGCCCGGACAATTTGGGTAGAAATGGATGAGTTGTTGCGAACTTCGGGACAGTGGCCCGTAAGGTTCTGGCTTACCCGTTTGCAAATTCACGCGCGACCTGAAGGAACGCACTGAACGCCGCTGGCGGGTTTTTCCGTCCGGGGTAATAGAGGGCTAAGGGTGCCAAGGTTGGCGTCCAGTCTTCGAGAACGCAGACCAGTCGCCCGGCAACAATGTCATCGCGCACATCCGCCTCCATAATATAGCCGAGCCCAACGCCCGCTTGTGCGGCAATACGGACAAGGCTCGGCTCGTCAAGGGTGAGCGCGCCCTGCACGTCGATCTGTGCCGGCTGGCCGTCCTTTTCAAATCGCCACCTGAGCAAAGCGCCATTCGGGAGGCGGGCACGAATGCAGGGATAGCGGTACAGGTCGGCGGGCTCCGCAGGCGTGCCATAAGCGCCCAGAAAGTCCGGAGAGGCGACCAACACATTGCGGCGGGCCCGGCCCAGCGGCAGGGCGATCATGTCGCTGGGCACCAGATCCAGCGGCCTTAAGCCCAGATCAAACCCCGCAGCCACGATATCGACTATCCGGCCTTCGGTGACCAGATCGACATGCACCTGCGGGTAGCGCTGCATGAAGGCAAGGACGAGCGGGGCCATCACCTCTCTGGCGGCCGACGCAAAGGCGTTGATACGCAACGTGCCCGTGGGTGTCGCCTGAAGAGATTGCGCCGCCAGCATGGCGTCATGGATGTCGATCATGGCCGGGGCGACCCGTTCCACAAAGGCCTTCCCCGCTTCAGTGATGGATACGCTTCGGGTCGTGCGATTGAAAAGGCGAATCCCCAGACGCCTCTCCAGCTTTGCGACCGCATTGCTCAGAGACGTCGTTGATATGCCGAGTTCAAGCGCCGCCGCCGTAAAGGAGCCCCGGCGGGCGATACACAGTACAGCGTCCAGTTCGGCCAAGACGGAGCGCATCATTATCCCTCTTCTCGAAACAACTCATCCTGCTTTGCTGCGATTATCAAGTCAATGGAGGGGGCGTAAAGTGCCTCCTATCGACGCGGAAACCGGCGGTTTCCACCCTTCGCCGACACTCAAAAGGAAAACCCAGTCATGATAAATTTGCCAAAGTCCATCGCCACCTATATCGAGGCCAATGCGCGCCTGGATGCCCAAGGCATGCTCAAGGCCTTCGCGCCCGACGCGGTCATGCATGATGAGGGCCGCGCACACAGCGGTCACGCCGAAATTCTGGCTCTGATCCAGAAAAATATCATCGCCCTCCAAGCGATCTTTGCCCCGGATACGCTGCGCGAAGAGGACGGTTACGTGATCGTCGAAGGGCCGACTACCGGGAATTTTCGGGGCGGCCCGCTGCGCTTCACCTTTCGCTTCACCCTCGAAAACGACCTGATCACCGCTCTGGAGGTTACCCTGTAATGGCACGCCCGGACCCCACTGAATTCACAGATCAACGCATTCTCGTCACCGCCGGCACCAAGGGGGCCGGACGGGCTACGGTCGAACGTTTCCTCGCGGGTGGGGCGCGCGTCATCACGGCGGCGCGTGCGAAATCCGATACGCTGTCGGGCGTCGAGTTTGTTCAGGCCGACCTGACGACCCCGGAAGGCACGGCGGCCCTTGCCGGTGCGGCGGTGACGCGCTTCGGAGGCATAGACGTGCTGGTCCACGTCGTAGGGGGCTCGTCATCGCCCGCCGGTGGGTTCACGGCGCTTAGCGACGCGCACTGGCAGGCAGAGCTTGATCTGAACCTGATGACGGCCGTGCGTCTCGACCGGCTGATCGTTCCGCAAATGATCGCGCGAAAGGCTGGCGTCATCGTCCACGTCTCTTCCATTCAGCGCACACTGCCTCTGCCGGAGTCCACAATCGCCTATGCGGCCGCTAAAGCCGCCCTCTCGACCTACAGCAAAGCCCTTTCCAAGGAGCTGGGGCCGAAAGGGGTTCGGGTCAACGCCGTTTCGCCCGGGTGGATTAACACGGAGGCTACGGCCGACTTTCTGAAGCTGATTGCAGACGGCAACGGGGGCACGCTGGAAGAGGCACGCCAATGCGTCCTTCAGGCGCTGGGCGGCATCCCGCTCGGGCGGGCGGCCGAACCCACTGAAGTGGCGGAACTGATTGCCTTTTTGGCCTCTGATCGGGCCGCCTCTATTCATGGCGCAGACTACGTTATCGACGGGGGAACGGTACCAACGGTCTGAGGCGGGGTAGTTAAAAAATATCGCGAAAAACATTATCGCGAAAATAATCACTGGACACGCCTGATCTGAAGGTATAGAGACGAAAATGTTATCGCGATAATAAATGTCGCAAAGTTTAAATGCAGAGGTATGACCATGAACGCTCTCAACAACGCCTCCCGTCGCAGTGCTCTGACGGCCGGTATCACCCTCGCCACCGCGGCTCTGACAGCGGGCGCAAGCGCCGAAGCGGCCCCCAAAACGAATCAGACCGCCCGATCCCCGTTGGATCGCGCCGAAAGCGGCTTTGTCACCACGAAGGACGGGGTTCAAATCTATTATAAGGATTGGGGACCCAGGACCGCTCAGCCGATCGTCTTCCATCACGGCTGGCCCCTCAGCGCCGATGACTGGGATGCCCAGATGATGTTCTTCCTGCTGAAGGGCTATCGCGTCATTGCGCATGATCGTCGGGGTCATGGGCGTTCGACCCAAACCCACACTGGCAACGAGATGGACACCTATGCCGCCGATGTCGCTGCCCTGACGGATTATCTCGATCTGAAAAATGCCTTCCACGTGGGCCACTCGACGGGTGGCGGCGAGGTCGCTCACTATGTCGCTCGTGCCAAACCCGGCCGGGTCGCCAAGGCGGTGCTGATCGGTGCGGTGCCCCCGATCATGCTGAAAACACCCGCCAATCCGGGCGGCCTGCCGATGGAAGTGTTCGACGGCTTTCGCGCCGCGCTGGTGGCCAATCGCGCGCAGTTTTTCAGGGACATCCCCTCTGGTCCGTTCTTCGGTTTCAACCGTCCCGGCGCGAAAGTCAGCCAGGGCCTGATCGACAACTGGTGGCGTCAGGGCATGATGGGGGGAGCCAAGGCCCACTATGACTGCATCAAGGCCTTTTCGGAAACGGATTTCACCGAAGACCTCAAGGCCATCGCTGTCCCTGTGCTGATCATGCACGGCGATGACGACCAGATCGTGCCCATCGCTGATTCCGCTCAACTGGCCGTCAAGCTCGTCAAGAAGGGTACGCTCAAGGTCTATCCGGGACTGCCCCACGGTATGGCCACGACCCATCCCGATATAATCAATGCCGATCTGCTGGCCTTCTTTCAAGCCTAGCCCATGGCGTCAGGTCCCGACTAAACAACATGACCTGCTGAAAAAGGATGCGGCCCGACTTTTAGCCGAAGTCGGGCCGTTCGCTGATCTGACGCCGTCGCCTTTGAGCGCTTAGCCGGTGACTACCGTGCCCGAAAACGACCATCAGGATACAATATTCTCCAATCTAACGGATCGAGGAGCGGTGCAATACCAGCACAGTCTTTTATCAGTGGGTTGCGACCCGAGGTGTGCCCTGTGTGTCGAGGCGAGTCTGACCAAGTGGCTGGCCTTCCTCCCCCGGTAAATGGCGGCAGCGGCAAGGCTACGGCGCCGACCGGCCGGACAGGAAAGATCACTTTAGGCTTAACGCAAAAAGGCCGAACCCGACGGCTCGGCCTTTTCCCCCATGCGACGCGGCGGGTCGAAGCCTAAGCGACTTCGAGTTTATCCGCCGACATTTTGCCAGACTTAGTGTCACGCTGCAGTTCGTAGGTCACTTGCTGACTTCGTTAAAGGCCACGCATGCAGGCCCGCTCGATGTCACTTATGCGTACAAACACATCGTCGCACCCGTTTGTCGGCGCAATAAATCCAAAACCTTTAGTGGCGTTAAACCACCTAACTGTACCTGCGTTCATGATGAACCCTTTCCAAGATAGGCATCCATGCGCCATGCAATATGCAGGGCGCCTATCGAATAATTTTTGAAGGAGGGTCTGCCAATGTGTGTCGCACAGTTGGCCAATAATCAGACAAGTATAAGTCGGTATATGCTCGTAGGATTTAAAAATTTAGATGTCAATCAATTAAAATTTAAGTTCTATAGTTCGCATCTATTTATTATAATTTCTACGCGAGGTGGTTGTCTGTAAGGCGCTGTTTTGCCCAGGGACTGAAATCGGCGCTGCGCTTAAGCGTTGGCCGTCAGGGAGGTACGATGTCGGATGGCCTGAGCCGCGACGAGAAAATGAGTTGGTGGTCGTTCACCTGCCGAAGACGACCGACTTGTCGATCATCACCAATTCGAGCAAGTTGGTCCCACACGCAACTGGATGCACTTTTGGTGTATTCCCATGTAGTTCTGTCTAAATCCTGTCACACCGTGAGCGCAAGCAGCGCGTCACCGGTATTTTCACTCGTAGAACCCTTCGGGAGCTATCTGCTTGGTTGAGCGTAAGGTCAAAAAGGATGAAATGCGACGGATAGCTTCTCGGCCATAGTTTCAATTTTATCTATATCCGCCAATAGATCTTGCCTCACTTCGATCATCACCGCCGGGACACCCCGATCATCGCCGTGCACTGGGACTGCATAATCCTCGAGCCGATTGGTCCGATAGGGGACATTGGCACAGACATTCAGTCCACTATCACGAAGACTCTTGACCAGGCTAAGGCCTAGCTCTTCCGCGGCAGAGAATAGCACGCCCGCCTCCCATTCGCGTCTCTCGCCGTGAAAGACGGGCGTGAAGCTATGTATGCTGATCAGGTTCGTGTTGAGGCCATAGCCTTGCCGGACGTCGAGATGCTCTGAAATACGTTGATGGTAGGGCTTGAAAATCAGATTTTCGCGGCGGTCAATTTCGTCGGCGGAGAGGCCGATATTGCCGGGAATATCGGTGATTTCGGAGCGCAAGGCTATACTGTCGGGTGTACGTAGCGGGCGGTTCAGGTCGATCAGCAGGCGCGAATAGGTGCCCAGGAAGCTGGTGGCGTCCCACCGCTTTGAAAGGGTACGTGTGAGGGCCGCCGCGCCGATGTCCCAAGCGATATGCCGGTGGAGGTCCGATAAGGCTACGCCCAAACCCCCGTATTCGTCCGGTATATGATTTGAGGCGTGCTCGCAAAGAAGCACGATCTCGGATCGTCCCTGTGCGTTTCGCACCTCGACAGGGGCTGGCCAGTCTGTCTCTATTCCGATGTGACCACCTCGTCCGTTATGACTTCGAAGCCGGTCAGGGTTGCCGGACCGAACTGCGTGGAGATGGCGACATCGGTCGCGTCGCGGCCAATGGCCATTAGGATACGGCCGACGCGAGGGGTGTTGTGGCGGGCGTCAGCCGTATACCAATGCCCGCCAAGATAAACCTCGAACCAGCCGCTGAAATCCATGGGGAAGGGCACCGGTTCGACCTTGATGTCGCCGAGATAGCCGGTGCAATACCGGGCCGGGATGTTCAAACAGCGGCAGAGCGTTAGCGCCAAATGCGCGTAATCGCGGCAGACACCGACACGCTCTTCGAATGCATCGTACGCACTGCGCCGCGGATCAGCCAGTTGATAGTCGAAGCGAATATGCCTGTGCACGAGATCCAGCACCGCCTGCACCCGCGGCCAGCCCGCCGGCACCTGACCGAACTGCTTCCAGGCAAAGTCCGATAAGCGGTCGGTCTCGCAGTAGCGGGACCCCAGCAGATAGAGCAGGACGTCGTCAGGCAGGTCGCGGACCTCGTGTTGAGCCGCGTCATAGGGCACGTGGTCGGGGCGGCCGGTATCATAGATGACGAATTCGGTCGAGATGGTCACTGCCCCGGCCGGCGCGGTGATGCGGGTGCAGACATTGCCGAAGCTGTCGAGATAGTCCCACGCCTCTACGTCTGGAGACAAGTGAATCTCTTGTGGCACCAGGAGGTCCGCCCGGCGTGAAGGGTGGATGTTGAGGCACAGCAACATCGGCGTCGGTTGAGGGCAGGTATAGCTGAGAATATATCCGGCGCGGATCTTCATGGGGACCTTGGGGCGGGGCTCGGGGTGAGGGCAGGGATGTCGGCTGGATCGAGCGTCGTAACGTTAACCTGAACATCCAGCCCTAAAGAATCCATGCGGCTACCCGTGTGCGTTCCCCAAAGGGGTATAGCCTGATAGGGTGTGCGCGTGACGCCGACCCGAATAAGGTCGCGATTGCCCACAATGCCATTTGTCGGGTCGAACTCGACCCATCCGGCCCCGGGCAGGAATACCTGCACCCAGGCATGCGTCGCGCCACCGCCCAGGACTTCACCCGTATCGCGATCAGGGACGTAGATATAGCCGGTCACGAAACGCGAGGCGAAACCGAGTGAGCGGACCGCTTCGATCATCAGCAGCGCATAGTCCCGACAGGTGCCGCTCAGACTGCAGAGCGTCATCTCCGGCGTCTGTGTCCCGGGATTGCCGCGCCGTATGTACTTGAAGTCGGCCCGAATGGCGTGCGTCATGCTTTCCAGCAAGGTGGTGGTGTGCGTTGGCCCGTTCGGGTTGATGAAACGTCGCGCCCACGCCTGCGTGACGCCATCGTCATCGGGATATTGTCGGACGAGATAGGGTGTGAGGTCGGGCAGATCCTCCTCATCGTAACTGAACGGCCAGGTGCACGCCGGTCCATCGGTCCGGAAATGTAGTTCGTGCTGAGGGGTGTGGTCGAGAATAATGCGAGTTTCAAAGCGCAGGCGATCGGCCGTCTGATCGAATTCCGCGACGGCTATGCAGTTATTGAAGACGTCATGAACCCAGAACAGATCGCGAGTCGCAGGGAAGATGCTGAGTTCGGACAGAAGCAGGCGCTGATCGTAGCTGTCGCGAGGCCGAAACATCAGGCGGTGCTGTCCAAATCCAACGGGCTGGCGGTAGCTGTAGGTCGTGACGTGGTGCACTTGGAGAAACGCCATCGGGCTCAACTTTCTGCAGCGGTCTCGCCCTTCAGTGGCGCGCGGACCGACGCTTTCGGGTTTCGCGTAAGAAATCACGCCGTTTCTACGGATTTTTTGGCTGAGAAGCGCCGAGGTTTTGAGAGTTTGGCGCTGACAAGGCTGCAGGTGACGAAATGTGAACAGCCCTTGCAAAGTTAATTTTACCATCCATATACCATCCATGTGGATGGAGAGTAATATGGCTAAGAAGCCGACGCTGCCCGATAGCGAGAAGATCACGATCAATCTGGGTCATGTCGATCTCGGACATATCGACCTACTGGTTCAGGAAGGGTTTTTCTCGAATCGGACGGACTTCATTCGCACGGCCATTCGCAGTCACCTGGAGCGCCACCAGGACGCGGTACGCCAGTCCTTGTCGCGCCGGCAACTGGATATCGGCCTGCGGCGATTTACGCGCAAAGACCTGGAAGCCGTGGAGGCGACCGGCGACACGCTCAGCGTTCGGGTACTGGGCCTCGCCATCATTGATCCGGATGTTTCAGCGGAGCTGGCGCGCGCTACCCTTTTGTCCCTTGAGGTGTTGGGCGCTCTGCAGGCGAGCCCCGAGGTCAGGGATGCCCTACGTGATCGCATAATCTAATTTTGCGTTTTTGAGTTTTGGAGTCCGTCAATGAAGTTCCCTATCGCCATCGACATGGTCGAAGCTACCCGCCTCACGCGCCAAGGCAAACTTAAGGCGGCACTCGCTTTGCTGTCGCGAGGCGCTGTCCCTGAGGCACAATCGCCAACGCCGGATGACGGCATCGTCGATATGGTGGCGCCCTCACGCGAAACCGGCGCCGCCTGGACGCCGCCGGCCGACAAGCCCGCAAATCGGGCACCTGAGGCGGGCAGTCCGCTCGAAGGTCTCATGGCACGTTTGCGTGACCACCTACCGGGTGGCGTACCGCCGTTGCAGAAGACAGCCCCCGCTTCACCGCTGCCGGTTGCGCGCGGTGCCTCGTTTGAAACGCATCTCTATACCGATGCTGTAGGCCAGAGGCCTTACAAGCTGTATATTCCGTCTGCTGTGACCGAGGACAATCCTGCCTTGATCGCGATGCTACATGGATGTACCCAATCACCGGACGATTTTGCCGCCGGAACCCAAATGAACGCTCTGGCGGAGGCGTTCGGCTTTCTGGTCGTTTATCCGGGCCAGACGCAAGCGGCGAACGCCTCCAAGTGCTGGAACTGGTTTAATGCTGGTGACCAGCAACGCGACCGCGGAGAGCCCGCCCTTATTGCCGGGCTCACGCGTGACCTCATTCGCATCCATCATATCGACCCCCGCCGCGTTTTCGTGGCCGGTTTGTCTGCCGGAGGCGCCGCCGCCGCGGTTCTGGGCGCGGTCTATCCCGACCTCTATGCCGCTGTCGGTGTACACTCCGGCATTGCCTGCGGCACGGCCCGCGATATGTCATCAGCGTTTTCAACTATGAGCCAGGGCGCCAGAGGACCTGTTCGCTCGAATGCGGTGCCTGTGCGCACGATCGTCTTTCATGGTGACGCGGATAAGACCGTGAATCCTATCAATGGCCATCAGATCCTGGACCAGGTTCGCGGTAGCGATCTTCTGCGCCTGGAAGTCACGCATGGCGTGTCCGCCGACGGCATGCGCTACACACGGACGACTGAAACGGACACGGAGGGGGGGCTCAGGCTGGAGCAGTGGGTGCTGCATGGAGCGGGGCACGCGTGGTCCGGCGGTAGCGCCAACGGCTCCTACACAGATCCGCGGGGCCCGGACGCCAGCGCCGAGATGGTGCGTTTCTTCTTTCAGTCCGATCGCCACCCATAAAGGGATCAGGGCAGAGCGAGGGCGTCGTTAGTGGAGGCGGCCATTGTACCGTAGGTGATCTTCACGGTCATCACGGGTTCACCCGAAGGGCCGCCAATGGCCCCTGTAATGGGCGAGATATTGTCCATCTTTCGACCGACAGCGAGCGCGACGAGGCCATATGATCCCATGCGTCCGTGTGTGGGATCAAAGGCGATCCAGCCGGCATTCGGCAAATAAACTTCGCTCCAGGCATGGGTAGAGGCGTCCGGTTCACTAAACGCGGCTTCCGGGTCGATCAGATAGCCTGACACAAGCCGGGCGGCGAAGCCAAGTGTTCGGGCATATTCGGCGAAAAGCACCGCGAAGTCGCGGCAGGTCCCCATTCCGCGGACAAGGGTCTGGGTCGGTGTCTGTGTGCCTTCCGTATCACGCACCTGATAGATGAAATGCTGCGATATCTGCCTATTCAGGTCTTGTAGCAAGGTGAGGGTATCAAGCGGTGCGTCCGACCTCACACCTTGAAGGCGGGCCTCCAGAATGGGCTTAGATGCCTTGAAGACCGGTTCGATGAACGGTGTCAATTGAAGCGTGTCTTTCCGGTAGTCGAAGGGCCATTCCTGAGCATGCGGCGCAATATCGAAGACGGGCCATGGCTCGGCGTTAAGCACCAGTTCGCTTTGAGCTTTGATCACCAGTCGATCCGCAAGATCCGCGAAAAGAATCCGGGCAACGCGATTGCCGAAAGGGTCTTCAAGCCATCTGATCTCAGCGTCGGGCTCAACCGTCAGATCAAATGAAAAGACATCAAGTCCACTCCCGTCACGTGGCCGCAACCGAATTTCATGGGGGAAAATCTGCACGGGATGCGCGTATGTATAAGATGTTTCATGATAAATGCAAAATTTATTCGAAATCATCTCATTTCTCATAAGTCAATTTACGTATATATTATTATGGATCGCCTGAAATAAGTGATATTTGTTAGATGTTCGGAAGTAATTTTTAAATATTCCACGGAACGCTTTTATTTCGCGGATTTGCCCGAGGCGAATATGAGCGAATTTTTCGAGATCAACCAAAGCGAAGATGATCACGGGTCTTTTATGGGGGTGCAGATAAAGCCTGTTCCCGACTGGCCGTTCAGCGGCTCAGATACGCCAACCGCGCAGGACGCGCTGATCATCGTGGGGGCCACAGATCAGAGGGCATTTGAGGTCGTATGGGGTCGGTGGGGGCTGGTGCCGGCCTGGCAAAACTGCGAGATGAAGGTCTGGACGACGACCAACTCCTGGACCTATCTCAACACCATTGATCATCCGCGCTACGGAAAATGGGGGCAGAAGCATTGCATCATTCCCGTGGCGGGCTTCTCAATCCGTACGTCAGATCGTCGCAAGGTCTTTTCCATACGGCGCAAGGATGGGCAAAGAATGGCGATTGCGGGTGTGTGGGACCATCTGGTCCACGATGGCGCGCCGTTAAAAAGCTTTACCTTGCTCAAACGCCCGGCCGGGCCGGATATTCTGCCGATCCAGGACTGGGAGCCTGTTTTCTTGCCGGAAGATCAGTGGTGGTCATGGCTCGTTCACCAAGGCGCGGCCAATATCGACCCGGTAGGCATCGCCAATACGCTCAATGTCGTTCAGGTGTGCATCAAAAGCGAAAATTGGCGGGGCGGCATGATGCCCCGGCATGGTCTGTAGATGCTAATACTGGTTTAGGCTGCCGCCTGAAAGCCGATTATGATTGTCTACCGGATCTCCTCTAATATCGATCTGTAAAGTCTCAGATAATCTTGCGCCATGCGCTCAACGGAAAAGTTGCGTGAGACCGCCGCAGAGACGGCTTCTCGGTTGAGCGTATCGATCAGGCCAACGGCGGCATGGCACCTTCCACATCATCGACCAGAAACCCGGTCATGGCGTGTGTGATGATTTCTGGCATAGCCCCTCTGCCGACGGCGATAACCGGCGTCCCGCAGGCCATCGCCTCGACGACCGACAAACCGAAGGGCTCGTCGAAGTTTATCAGGTGGAGCAAAGCGTAGGTGTTGCTCAAGGCTTCCCGGCGCACCACCCCTCCCACTGCGCCATGATAAACCACCCTGTTGCCGTCAATCCGCGGAAGCACTTCACGCTCGTAATAGGCATGATCCTGAACCGGACCGTAGATGTGCAACCTGCGCGCTGTGCGCTGTGCGACCTCGATGGCCTCGCGCGTGCCCTTGTCCGGATGGATGCGTCCAAAATAGAGCAAATCTTCCCCGCCGGCAGGGTTGCAGGGAAAATCGTCTGTCGCGATGCCGTGGTGGATGGTCGCGGTGTAGCGCAATTGCGGATGACGGTCGGCCTCGCTGATCGCCACATAGTGGATGCGGTTCTCAAAAGGCTTGTACATTGGGAGGATGCGGTCCGAGGATAGCCCGTGGATCGTCGTCACCATCGGCGTATCCACCAGACCCGAAAAAGCGTGAGCTGGAAAATCCGCCTGGTTGTGAATCAGGTCAAATTGACCGGCCTGTGCAAACACGTGAGCAAGTTGGCGATATTCCCACACCTTGGCATCGATCGATGCATCCTCGCAATAGGGGGCGGGAACGACACCGTCGAGTGTGGCTGAGGTGAGACTATCCTGGGTGGCAAACAGGGTCACATCGACACCCAACTCGACCAGCCCTTCAGTCAGGAGGCTGGTGACCGCCTCCCAAGGGCCGTAATGGCGAGGCGGGGTGCGCCAGGCGATAGGCGCGATCATGGCAATGCGCATGCTCAGGTCTTTTGAAGACGAAGAATTACGCCTTCATTTGCGGCAAGACCTGTGCGCTCGGAACGCTCTGGTAATGTTGAGATGAGCGTTTCTGAAATCAGGCTTTCGTCTGGAATAATCAAGCTGCGGGCCTCCGCAGTGAAGTTGAGGACGACCATCAGGCGTTCGTCGTTCGTATATCGCTCGTACTGCAGTACGCCGGGTTCGGAAGGTATCAGGGTGAAATGACCGCTGTTCAACGCCGCATGACGTCGGCGCAGGGCGAGGAGGCGACGGTATAGGGCCAGCATGGAATGCGGGTTCTGATCCTGTCTGATGACATTGCGGAGTGGCCAGTCCTCATGAAAGGGAAGCCATGGCTCGGCAGTGCTGAAGCCCGCGTGGGCTGACCTATCCCATGCCATCGGGGTGCGCGAGGCGTCGCGGCCCACACCAAGACCGGGTTGGCGCAAATCCTGCGGATCGCGGATACGATCAGCGGGAATGGTGACGCGACCGATGCCAAGTTCGTCGCCCTGATAGAGGGTGGGGGTGCCGCGCAGTGTCAGCAGCAACATGGCCGCGACCCGCGCTTGCGCTTCGCCGATACGGCCGGCGATACGCGGCGCGTCGTGGCTGCCCATAACCCAGTTGGGCCAAGCGCCTGGCGGCAGATCTCCGAAGATATCGGCGATATTGCAATAGTCGGCGACGTCAGATCCGAAATCCACCATAGGCGACGGGAAGATCGGGGATAGCCAGATCGCGTCGACGCCAAGCGCAGCAATGTAGTCCAAGCGGCGGCGAATGCCTTCGAGATCGCCTATGCCGTCGTCATTGCTGTCCTGAAACGAGCGGGGGTATATCTGGTAGACGACCCCGCTTTCCCACCAGGGACGCGGCTCGGAACGCTTAGCGTTCATGAGAATGTCCAAGGAACGATTTGTGATGGATATGTCATTGCCGACATGCCCTTGGCGTCCGTGTGCGTGTCGGTTCATTCTGTATCAGCCGACATAATAAGTAGTGGCCGGTAAGAAAGTGCAGGTGGACGCATAGGTGTTTGTTAAGGGCTTATGTGACGATGGGGCGATAGGGGGATGGGCCTCTGGGCAATCTAATGCTTTCCATCTCGCCTCTCTGCGTCTGATGGGCGAAGGCGACAATCGCCTCGTTGTAAATTTCGAACTCTTCGAGAAAGCCCATGTGGTTCGCTGCCTCGACCAATAACAAATGTCCTGAAGGCGCTGACGTCGCGATGGTCTCGCTTGCTATTGCCTTGGTAACCAGGTCCCCCTTGCTGCCGATCACCAGAACGGGACCGGTGACCGTGCGAAGGGCTTCACTTGCATCCCAGGCAAACATGGCCAGATTGCCACGCGCCTGAGCGCCCGGCGAATTGCGGGTGCTCAGAAGGGCCGTATGTTTGAGCTGGCTGCGAGTGACGCGCGGCCCAAAGCCGATCCGGTTGGCAAGATGGGTGGCGCCGTTAAAGTAACTCTGCCAGCCGTTGACCCAGGCAAAAGGCATCAGGCATCGCGTCAGCCACATCATCGGCTCGATCAATGGCTTTTGCAGCGTAAGCGCCGATCGGGAAAAAAGCATGGTTCGCAAGGGGTTCGTATAGGTCGTATTGATAAGTACGGTGCCGGCAACGCGAGCTTCAAAAAAAGCCGGAAAGTCACGCGCCAAGGTTTGCACGACCATGCCGCCGATGCTGTGGCCGACAAGAATGACTTTCTCCTCGGCCGTCTGCTCGATGACCTGTTTCAGACTGATGGCGAACGCGGCGAGGGTGATGCCGCCCGAGCCGGTTTTGGATCGCCCCATGCCCGGCAGATCCCAAGCGATAACCCTGAAGGTGTCGGAAAAATCGTCCTTGGCATAGCCCCAGATTGTACTATCCATGCCCCAGCCATGCGTTAGTATGAGGGGGGGGGCCTGCAGATGGCCGTGGGTTTCCATATATAGTGAGGCGCCGTTCGTATCGCTGATCTGATGCCCGTCCTCTCCGCGAGCGGTGTTTAAAATCCGGCGATCCGGATGTGCGAGGATAGGGTGGAGAATAAAGCCGCCGAACACAGACCAAGCCATGAGAAAGGCCACAACCCACAGGCGCCAGTCTTCTCGTATCCTTACAAGATCACCGTCCGCGCTGCGGAACAGTTCGCCCTGATACCAGGACCAGCCGAAATAGAGGAGGGCGGCCAGCAAGATCCACGACAGAAGCGAGGTAAAAAGGCGGGCAATAAGGATAAGGGGCATGAAAATCCTGGCTAACGACGAGGGCGCGAGCGCACTTAGTCAAAGGCGAAATGAGGGGGTTGCCTTTTGCGCTCCTGTAGGATTGAAGCCCGCCGGGCGCGCATGTATGACAAAAGAATCTATAAATTTTATTTCAGTATTTGTTGTCTGAGTGAATCTTATATTACTGAAAAGATAAAGTTTATATGTGTTTCATGTTTAAATTCTTGTTTGCATATATGTATTTGGCGCCCGTTCGGATGGCTCAGCTTTGCGCGACTATAAGTATAAGACGGATTGCGCCGCGACATTTGTTCGCGAGATTGTCAAACTCGGTGACATTCGCGCGACCACGAGCGGGTTGTCCTTAGTGGCGAAATGGGAAGATCTCTGGCTTACCGCGGCGAGACCAATTTGCAAAATGAGAATATCCCGGTGGGCTTTGAAATCCTTCACAGGGAAGTATGTGGGAAGTTGTTCGTGATGGACAGTTAATCGGGGGATATGTGCATCATACAAGTGCACGCTAGGCCGCTTTGGCGGCGGTGCAAACTCTCTTCGAGGGCGGCCGGTCGGCAGAAATATGGCCGCCCTTTAGGGTGAGGACTCACTACATCCACCAGATAACGACGGCGGCGAGTGCGACGGCGCTCATGAAGTTTTTGATGTTTCGGTCGAAGCGTGTGGCGAGGCGGCGCCAGTCCTTGAGACGGCAGAACATGCGCTCAGTGACGTTGCGCTGTTTGTAGATGGCCTTGTCGTATTCGTATTGGATTTTGCGGTTCTTGCGCGGCGGAATGATGGGGCTGGGTACCGCGCGCGTCGAGCCATTCGCGCAGGGCCTGGCTGTCATAACCTTTGTCGGCGACAAGTTCGGCAGAGGGCGGCAGGGCCTCGATGCACAGCTTGGCCACCTTGCAATCGTGGACGTTGCCGGGTGTCAGGAGCAGGACGTGAGGGCGACCTTTCGCGTCGCAGAGGGCGTGGAGCTTGGTGTTGCGTCCGCCCTTCGTGCGGCCTATACCATGAGCCAAGGCCCCCCTTTTCCCCCTCCCGCGCAGCGGTGGACCTTGATGCAACTGCTGTCGATGAACAGCCGATCCGGCGCATCCTCGGCACCTGCGAGCGCGCTGAAAATGCCCTCCCATATGCCACGCTCGGACCAGCGGACGAAGCGATTGTAGAGCGTCTTCTTCGGCCCATAGATATCCGCGCAATCCGCCCAACGACCACCACAACGCAGGGCATGTACGATGCCGCTCAGAGCCCGGCGGTCATCAACACGCGGATTGCCCCGCACATCGGTCGGCAACAAAGGCTCGATCCGCTCCCATTGCGCATCGGAAAACCAAAAGAAATCAGCCACCTCACAACCTCCCGGACGAGGCAGTGAATCACAACATCCCACTCACGAAAACCCGTTATTGGGTCCGGACCCTAAAAGGCTCACGGAAAACGACCATTAGGGGAATGCTTAAAGCAATGACCGAGCTAGGCTGTCTACGGCTTAAAAGGTATTGAATTGCGTTGTTCGCGTTTTAGGAGAAATCGTGTTAGAAGGAAATTGCCTGTGTATTTGCGTTTGGGCCGCGCCAGTTTGCGGAGGCGTACATGGGACTGGCAGAATTTATTCGCGCTAATCGAGATGCGATTATAAGCGAGTGGGAGACTTTTGCCTGTTCTCTTAGTCCCGCCGTCGGAATGAGTAGTCTCCAGCTTAAGGATCATGTCGGCCAAATCCTGCTGTTCATCGCAAGGGATATTGAAGAACCACAGACGGCCAGCGAACAGAAGGATAAATCCCATGGTCTGAAAAATGGTATGGGTGGGGATACGGCTGCCGAAGCGCATGGCCGCCTGCGCCATGCCGATGGCTACGATATTGTGGAAATGATATCCGAATATCGGGCGCTTCGAGCCAGCATCATCCGGCTATGGACCCGTGAAGAGCGAATGCTCACAGGCGCAGATGCTATAGCGCTCACCCGGTTTAATGAAGCCATTGATCAGGCGCTAACCGAGTCGGTGGCTAGGTTCTCACGACAGGTCGATCACTCAAAAGATCTGATACTTGGCGTACTGGGGCATGATATTCGTAGTCCTTTGGCGACGATCTATATGTCTGCTGAGATTCTGAAGCGGACGGCTGTCCTCGATGAGAGGCAGTCGGTTTTGCTTAAGCAGATTGAATCCAGTACGGTCCGGGTACGCAGCATCGTCACGGATCTGCTCGACCTTGCCCGGGCCAAACTCGGTGCGGGCATTCCGCTCTTTGCGGTGCCTATGTCGCTAACGAACATGTGCCGCGACATTGTTTCGGAGATACGTGTTCAACACCCGTCCCGAACGTTCGTTCTTGAGCTGGCGCCGAATGTGTCAGGCGACTGGGATGAGATCCGGCTGGGGCAGGTGTTGTCCAACCTTCTCGCAAACGCCGTGCAGTACGGAACTGAGGGAACGCCTATCACCATCAGCCTGATCGAGAGGGTGGGGGACATATTATTATCCGTCCACAACGAAGGGCCGCCCATTCCTCGTGCGCAGTTGAGCCGTATTTTCCAGTCCTTCACCCGAGGGAGCGAGAGGGGCAATGCCGAAGGAGATGGTCAAAATCTCGGATTGGGACTGTTCATTTCCAGGGAAATCATAAACGCGCATGGCGGGACGATTAACGTTCACTCCGACGCGGCGTCCGGCATTACCTTCAATCTTTGTATTCCGGCATCTGGCGCGGTAGAAGCGCTCATTACTCAAGCGGGTGACTGAGCCAATCAAGCGTTGGCTATGATCCATTCGAGCGGTGAGGTAAACGCAGCCTTTGAGGAGGCGGTGTGTGGTGTCCACATACCGAGGTAGGGGGGATTGGCCAGCCCACCGGCAGTTCTTCGCCCGGATGCAGGGTGGCATTGATAATGGCATCCACGACCTGATCAGGATCGTCCATCAGGCCCATTCGCGGCGTGCCGCGGCTGTAGTTGGCCGCGTGAGCCCACCAGAGCGTGTCCAAAGTCCAGGGCATTATCGTCGAGACTTTGATGGTGTCCGACAATTCCGCCAGACGCAGTTCCTTGTTCAGGACCCGACCGAGACTAAGGACACCCGCCTTCGAAGCGGAATATGAGCCCTGATAGGCAAGAGGCACCTCGCTATCGATCGAACCCAGATTGATCAACGTTCCGTAGCCTTGAGTGCGGAACTGTCGCAAGGTGCCATGTCTGCTGAAGATCAGCCCCTTCAGATTAACATCGATGAGGCGTGCATGGTCTTCGATGGGTATATCCCAGAAGGGACCGATGGCGCCGACGCCGACGAAATTGATTCAGACATCCACAGTGTTAAAATGCGCGATAGCGTCTTGCAGCACGGCTTGAACGTCTTTCGGCTGGCTGATGTCGGCTGTAATGACGGAAACCTCGCTGCCCTCCTGGGTCGCTTTGAGCGCAATGTCGTTCAAAAGGTTGGTCCGACGTGCGGCCAGAACCAGATTGACACCAGCGGTCGCCAGTTTTAGTGCAACCCCCGTCCTAAACCGCTGGAGGCTCCGAAGAGGACATAGGTCTTGCCGGCAAGAGCGACCTTATCGGCGTCGCTAAGCGGTTTCGGTGTGCGGGTCATGGCCGGACTTTCTATGGCGCGTTGTCATGTAGGAAGCGGGCGAGGTTACCTTTGAGGCTGGATGTATCGGCACCGAATTGCACGGCGGCCTGATTAAAAAGGATTTTCTGAAGATCGCGTGGGACCTCAAACCAGTGACTGACGAGCGCGGCGCCCAAAATCTGCAAAATTTTGGTCTCGTGCGCATCGAGATCCGGCGCGTTCAAATTCCAATTGGGATAGGACGCGACGCCCCTCGGGGCGGATGGACCACTTTTTTCGGGCATAGGAGGTCTCCGCGGCTTTCAGGTTTAGATTTCCGGATGTACGTTCGAGAAGGGCGCGCTGAGCGGTTACCAATCCCGGCGCCCGAAGCACGCTCTTGAAACGACACCGCAAGCTAGCAGAGCTTTTGATCGCCTGTTTTGCCTATTGAACGAGCCAGTTTGAGGTTGGCCCCAGGTCGGTTGGGAGCGACCGGTCTCCCATTCGCCACGGATGACATTCGAACGTCTGGCCGTCAGCAATGAAGGTAAGGTGTGATTCGTTGACGGACTCTATGAAAGCCACCGTGGTTTTGCCCGAGCTGAGGTGGATGTCCAATGTGTCTTCGTTTACGCAGTTAGCGCTTTTGATGGCAACAGAGCTGCCACGCTTCAGAACAGGGCTCATAGTGACCGCTTGATAATGAGACATGTGTTTGGCTCCTATGTGGGGCGATGCGCATTGCTCATCGCCGTGGGAAGTGTGTGTCGAGCCGCGCCCTCGGTCTAAGTGGAACCGTTTAACGCGCGCGCATATCACGCAACAAGGCTGCAATTTCTACTGAGGCAAAGCGAATGGACGAGTCGGCTACCGCGTAGGGAATAACGATGCGGTCTTTGTGTCTGATCGCACCACAGCTATTCATGACATTGGGGACATAGCCTTCTCGTGTCTCTTCCTGAGGGGACAAAAGCGGCGTAGTCAGTCGGGCAAGAACGGTGCGGGGATTGGCTTTGTCGAGAAGGGCGGCGCCCAATGCGTACCGTCTCATCGCACCAACCCCATAGAGGAAGATCAACCAGCCCTCATCAAGTTCAATGGGCGACCCGCAGGTTCCCATTTGAACGAGTTCCCAGCTATATTGGGGCGCCATCAGAAGTTCGCCGTGGTTCCAGACGTGCCGGTTGTCACTTTCCATGTAGTGGAGGTTTTCCAGGTCCAGTCGACCAATCGCGGCGTATTGTCCGTTAATCCGGCGCGGAAAAAACGTGAGTCCTTTATGCGAGGCCGCCAGGCCTCGAAGTGGCGTCAGATGGATGGTCTTGAAATCGGTCGTCTCAAACGACTCACAGGCCGTCTCCTTACCGGAATAGGCGGTGTAGGTCCCCAGATAGCTTTTGTTACCATTGTCTTCGGTGAACTCGACCATTCGCAGGTCTTCAATACCGTTGGATTGAGCGGTCGTGACGGGGAAAATCACCATCTCAGCAAGAGACGTCCCGTCTCTTCGCACCACAGTCACAGGCCCGGCAGAAGCCGCGACCAGAGGAAGGGCCTCGACCGCAGAGGCGGGTTCCGGCTCCACTTCGACACATCCGTCGTCAAAGGCCAGCACGGATCGAAAGGAGAGTGTCGATAAATGTCCTTCTCCGACCGTGCGTACGGACAAGCAAAACCGCGCAGCGTCATCCGCGAGTGCGGATTGATCAGGATGGACGACGATAGACGGATTCATGATGGCGGCCGCCTCGTAAGCATACTCGCGGCAGAAATAGGCACCAATCAGCGCCGCATGTGGAAGCCCCAGGTCGCCGATGCCGGCCGGAACGGGCCCCACCAACGCCTTGACCTCTGCGAAGCGTTCCAGAAAAAAGGCCTGACCTTGGGGATGCACGCTGATAAAGCCCCGCGTCAGCTCTGTTAATTCCGCCTCGCATTCATCCGACGACAGGCCGAGCACCGTGCTGCAGATATGCTGCGCGCGCGCAATATGGTTCTGCGCCTGACCTGGTGCCTGAGCCGTGATAAAATAAGGGCGCAGGACTGTCCGCTTGGGATTGGTCTTGAGGACGACCGGACTATGGGAAAGTTCCGTAAACATAGGTTGGGGTTCACCGGAATGATAAATGGCGTAACGAACGATTGAAGAGGTAAAGCGCACTACCTGGAAAGCTCAGGCCAAGAATTATGCTGAGCCGGGAAAGCCGCCCAATCAGGTTTTTCTCACCTGGGCAACGGCTTCATCTCGTCACGCTATCCGTCTCGCCTTGAGCCGTTCTAGAGACTGTGTGACACTTAATCTCGGCGCGACGTTTGTTAACTCAAACATGGCGATTGCCTTTTGATGTTGCAGGACCTGGTCGAATACGGCGGGCTCCTCGTAGGAGAGCACGGACGAGACCTCGTCCGTGCTGGGTACGCGTTACATTTCGGGCTGACTGAGCAGGGTAATTTCGACGCGCCGGTTTGATTGGCGGCCCGCTACCGTGGTATTGGTGGCTACCGGCTTATCGATACCGGAGCCAGCGGTTTGGATGCGCTCACTGCTTACACCGCCGTCCGAGAGAACCGTCTTGACTGAATTGGCGCGGGCCAGGGACAGAGTCTGGTTGTATTTAACGCTCCCGACATTGTCCGTGTAGCCGTCGATACGCACCTTCGTTGTCGGGCTGAGGCGTAGATAGTTAATCAGAGGTTGGAGGCGGTTCACGCCCCCCGCGAGAAGCTCCGTCTTGCCCGTCTCGAAGCTGACATCCTGCAGCACCAGGGTTGCCCCCCTATCCGTCTGCGTCATCTTGTAGTCGCGAAGCTGATCCTGGGCCTGAGCGAGCTCTTGAGTCTTGCCCGCCAACTGGCTGTCCTTGCGAGCGATCATCCGGCTCTGACCGGCGATCTGCGCGTCCTTGCCAGCCAGTTGCTGATCTTTCTCGGCCATCTGCGCCAGCCCTGCCAGTCGGGTATTGTCGGCCTCGAATTTGGCCTGCTGACCGCGCGTTTCAGCCAGATCGATATAGGTCTGTCCCATCACCAGTTGGTGTTCGGCTTTTTCCTTATCGCCCCGCGTCCATTCCATTTGAGCGGAATTCAGCGCCAGCTTGGCATTGGTCAGATCGCCCTGACCTCGCTCGGCGGTTTCTTTGTCATTTAGCGCTGTCGACAGGCGCCCTTGGGCCTCCGCAATCTGAGGGTTCGGTGCCATTGAGGTGCAGGCGCTAACGGCCAGAAGAGAACTGCCAAGCAGAAGTCCACGCGCAAGGCGTGTCGCAATAATTCGGGTCATGTAGGTATGTCCTAGTGGGCGGGAGCGGCGACGGTCGACGCAAGCAGGTTGTTGTTGCTGGTTCGCAGTGCCGCCAAGGTGGCGCGTTCGCTGCTTAGCGATGCGAGCAGGGCCGCTTGGACGGCCAGTCTCTCAGCATTGTCGTAGTGGTTCGATTTAAGCTCGGCACGCGCGGTCGTCAGTCGTTGGCGCGCCATGTTGAAGCTTTGATCGCCCATATTGCCAGCGACGCCCGCCTGACGCGTAACCATTTCGATGCGCGCGTCGGCGCGGCCGATAGCCAGGGTGGCGGTGGCTTCGTCCGCCATAGCTGGGAAAGCGAGAGCCGACAGGCCTACGATCACCCACCTCAAAAGCCTCTTAAGGTGGTAAGGGGGGCGCGGAGAATTTCGATGAGTTCGGGTCATTTAAGAGCCCTTTCCGCCGCATGCCGGGTCACGGAAGCCGTGTGCACTTCGGATGGGCGTTTGCAGATTAATACATAGTGCTTGTGGGCGTGATATCAAGTGATTAAAATAAATATTATTATATTTAATTGCGTATTAGTGATAATATGAACTCAATATATGAGTTAAATACTTAAATTGTGTAGTTTTTATTTTGTTGCAATGTCCAAATAAAAATCAACATGCGACTGATTTTGTATTCATTTTAGACCGGTCGTGCGAACGTGGTTGCGCGGATATTGATGAAATACTTACGAGAGCGCCAAGCCACTTTCGCTGCGCTCGCGTGCACATTTGCCGGTACGGGAGCGGCGTGACGCCCGAACTTAACTGACCGCAACCTACCCACTTCAGCACAAGAGAGCTGGTAGGGCAGAGTGATACCGGGCCAGGTGCTATGAGCCCGATCGCCGGATATGGCCCTGGTCTCATGGCATGCGGTCAAATGTCTACCGGATCTCCTCTAATATCGATCTGTAAAGTCTCAGATAATCTTGCGCCATGCGCTCAACGGAAAAGTTGCGTGAGACCGCCGCAGAGACGGCTTCTCGGTTGAGCGTATCGATCAGGCCAACGGCGGCAATGGCACCTTCCACATCATCGACCAGAAACCCGGTCATGGCGTGTGTGATGATTTCTGGCATAGCCCCTCTGCCGACGGCGATAACCGGCGTCCCGCAGGCCATCGCCTCGACGACCGACAAACCGAAGGGCTCGTCGAAGTTTATCAGGTGGAGCAAAGCGTAGGTGTTGCTCAAGGCTTCCCGGCGCACCACCCCTCCCACTGCGCCATGATAAACCACCCTGTTGCCGTCAATCCGCGGAAGCACTTCACGCTCGTAATAGGCATGATCCTGAACCGGACCGTAGATGTGCAACCTGCGCGCTGTGCGCTGTGCGACCTCGATGGCCTCGCGCGTGCCCTTGTCCGGATGGATGCGTCCAAAATAGAGCAAATCTTCCCCGCCGGCAGGGTTGCAGGGAAAATCGTCTGTCGCGATGCCGTGGTGGATGGTCGCGGTGTAGCGCAATTGCGGATGACGGTCGGCCTCGCTGATCGCCACATAGTGGATGCGGTTCTCAAAAGGCTTGTACATTGGGAGGATGCGGTCCGAGGATAGCCCGTGGATCGTCGTCACCATCGGCGTATCCACCAGACCCGAAAAAGCGTGAGCTGGAAAATCCGCCTGGTTGTGAATCAGGTCAAATTGACCGGCCTGTGCAAACACGTGAGCAAGTTGGCGATATTCCCACACCTTGGCATCGATCGATGCATCCTCGCAATAGGGGGCGGGAACGACACCGTCGAGTGTGGCTGAGGTGAGACTATCCTGGGTGGCAAACAGGGTCACATCGACACCCAACTCGACCAGCCCTTCAGTCAGGAGGCTGGTGACCGCCTCCCAAGGGCCGTAATGGCGAGGCGGGGTGCGCCAGGCGATAGGCGCGATCATGGCAATGCGCATGCTCAGGTCTTTTGAAGACGAAGAATTACGCCTTCATTTGCGGCAAGACCTGTGCGCTCGGAACGCTCTGGTAATGTTGAGATGAGCGTTTCTGAAATCAGGCTTTCGTCTGGAATAATCAAGCTGCGGGCCTCCGCAGTGAAGTTGAGGACGACCATCAGGCGTTCGTCGTTCGTATATCGCTCGTACTGCAGTACGCCGGGTTCGGAAGGTATCAGGGTGAAATGACCGCTGTTCAACGCCGCATGACGTCGGCGCAGGGCGAGGAGGCGACGGTATAGGGCCAGCATGGAATGCGGGTTCTGATCCTGTCTGATGACATTGCGGAGTGGCCAGTCCTCATGAAAGGGAAGCCATGGCTCGGCAGTGCTGAAGCCCGCGTGGGCTGACCTATCCCATGCCATCGGGGTGCGCGAGGCGTCGCGGCCCACACCAAGACCGGGTTGGCGCAAATCCTGCGGATCGCGGATACGATCAGCGGGAATGGTGACGCGACCGATGCCAAGTTCGTCGCCCTGATAGAGGGTGGGGGTGCCGCGCAGTGTCAGCAGCAACATGGCCGCGACCCGCGCTTGCGCTTCGCCGATACGGCCGGCGATACGCGGCGCGTCGTGGCTGCCCATAACCCAGTTGGGCCAAGCGCCTGGCGGCATGGCTGCCCATACTCAGCAATGATGCTTCCCAGGGCCTGGGCGTCCCACGGTGCATCGAGAAGCTGAAAGTTAAAGGGCAGATGGACGCCGGGCTTATCAACCGTACCATAATAGGTGACCAACTGATCTAAGGGCAGGCAGATTTCGCCGACCAGCAGTCGCGCCCCGTGGTCATCGGCAATGCGGCGAAACGCATGAGCCAGATCGTGGATTTCGGGCTGGTTCGTCGAATGATGCTGCAGAACCTTCAGTTTTTCACTCAGCGCGGGATGGAAGTCCGGGTTCGGCGGATTGTCCCGAAGGCCTTCCGCCTTAACGCAGTGCCAGAGGACGTCGATGCGAAATCCGTCGATGCCGCGGTTGAACCAAAAGTGAAGGACGTCAGTCATGGCGGCGCGAACATCGGGGTTGCTCCAGTTAAGGTCCGCCTGTTCCTTGAGAAAGGCGTGAAGATAATATTGGCCGGTTCCGGCATCGCGTTCCCAGGCCGAACCGCCCATGTCGCTTGTGCAGTTGTTGGGAGGCGTCCCGTCCGGTGCCGGGTCGCGCCAGATATACCAGTCGCGCTTAGCGTTGTAGCGCGATGCCCGGCTCTCTATAAACCAGGGATGTTGATCTGAGGTGTGGTTCGGTACGAAGTCGAGGATGAGCTTAAGGCCGCGCTGATGCGCTTCGTTCAACAGGGCGTCAAATTGCGCCAGATCTCCGAAGATATCGGCGATGTTGCAATAGTCGGCGACGTCATATCCGAAATCCACCATAGGCGACGGGAAGATCGGGGATAGCCAGATCGCGTCGACGCCAAGCGCAGCAATGTAGTCCAAGCGGCGGCGAATGCCTTCGAGATCGCCTATGCCGTCGTCATTTCTGTCCTGAAACGAGCGGGGGTATATCTGGTAGACGACCCCGCTTTCCCACCAGGGAGGCTGTCTGTAGGTTTCGGAGTTCATGAAACGGCTAACCCAGACGTCAACGCCGAAGATGTCAGTTTAATCATGGCTTGGCCTCCGCGGTGGCCGGTATCTTACGAAGGTGTGGGTAAGAAAGGGCAGGGTGCGATGGCTCCTTCTGTTAAATACCTATGCGGTGCCGGTCACTGGGTGAACGGATAGGCGAAGAGCGCAAGACGTTTCTCTCCATGCCTGGGACGTACGCCTGTGTTTGAAAGTTTCGAGTGGGCTTGCCGGTATTGAATCAAGCCGACAGTCGTACAGGCAGCGCATGCTCAAGAGCCGGCCTATGCGCTGTTAAATCGCTGTCGCCAATGCTCGACCCTCCATACCTAAGGATCATCACAATCCCTGCCAGACCCGCAAGGATGATGGCCAGCATAAGGACACCGGTCCACAGGCTGACTTCGTCCTTGGGCATATCGGTCTCTGACGTGGGAAGGCGTTTCATAGGTTGGGCCTGACATTTGGCATGTGTGAAGGGCCCGATATTAGAAAATAATTATAAGTAAAAAATGGCATTTTATTGAATTTCGAAATTATTTCATGTTGTTTATTGGATTAAAGTTGAGGCGAATTTGACATTGTGAAAATAATAATCAACTTCTCTTAAAATAATGATCCGAGATATATTATCTTTATAATGGATGTGAGATTGTGATTTTGAGTATTTTGGGAAAATAATATGGAGCAATATCAAACGGGTTGGCTCGTAGCGATTATCGTCGGTGCCGTCGCTGGCTGGATCGCCGAGAAAATCATGAAGTCCGGCCAAGGGCTTTTTATGAATATCGTGCTCGGCATTATCGGGTCTGTGCTCGCAAATGGCCTTTTGTCGTGGCTCGGTGTGTCATTCGGCGGTGTGATTGGTTTCCTCGTTGCGGGGGTATCGGGTGCCTGCCTGCTCATCGGCGCCAGTCGCACAATTCGCCGCCGACGCTTGTAGGTTCGTCGAAGCGGCCCCCAGTCCTTGCCTGTCCGTCGGCGTCTTGCCGAATAGTCCTCCGCCCCGGAAAGGGCTTGCCATGACATCTCAAGATACGGCTATCGAGCGCCGAATGCTCGTGCACGAACAGATCCTTCAGGCCCTCATTGCGCACATGGTTGAAACGGAGCCGAAATTTCTGGAAAGGCTGAGCGCGACATTTGGTCGGCCTGTTCGGGTGGCCCAGGCGTTGCGTGACTACAAAGATACGGCGGAATACGCCGCGTCTTTTGTCCGCGAGATTGTCAAGCTCGGAGAAAGCGGGTCCGGAAAGTCCGGCTTGTCCTTAGTGGCGAAATGGGACGATCTCTGGCCAACCCGGGGCGAAACCGACCTGCAAAACGAGAACGTGCCTGTGCGTTTTGAGATATTCCATCGGGACGGTGTCTGGGAAGTCATTCGCGACGGTCACCTCATTGGCGGATATGTGCATCATGTAGGTGCGCGCGAGGCGGCTTTGGCGGCCGTGCAGGTTCTGTTCGAGGACGGTCGATCTGCAGAGATATGGCCCCCTTTCAGTGGCGTGCCCAACTAGGCTCAGGACTCATTGATCAGAGCCAGAAGATGACGGTAGCAGCGATGAGTATGGCGGAGAAGAAAGTGTGGGCACAGCGGTCGTATCGAGTGTGTACGCGCCGCCAGTCCTTGAGTTTGGCGAACATGTTTTCGACCTTATGGCGTTGCTTATAGAGTATTTTGTCATGGTCGATCTGAACTTTTCGATTACGCTTTGAAGGGATGCAGGGATTTATTCCCTTACCTTTCAGAGCGTTACGGAACCAGTTGGCGTCATATCCCCGATCGCCCAGCAAAGTTTTTGCTTTGGGCAGTGTATCCAACAGCAAGGCTGCGCCCTTGAAGTCGCTGACCTGTCCCGCGGTCAGCAACAGGCGGATAGGCCTGCCGTGCGGGTCGGTAACCGCATGATCCGTCGAACTGGCTGGGGCCGGTATGGATCGTCTCCAACTATTTTGTCTGGCGCGGGTTGAAGAATTATGGCTTTACCGCCGAAGCCGCCGATCTGTCGGCACGCACGGTCAGGCTTCTGTCGGATGATCTGACGGCGTCGGGCTCGCTCAATGAATATTATCACCCTGATACGGCCAAAGCGCTTAGCCACAAGGGCTTCATGAACTGGAACCTACTGGTTCTGGAGATGGTGGACGCCGCCATTTAAGATGACCACCTTACGGCGATAATGATGGCCGGTTCTTATAGACGCATCAGCTTGTTCTCCTGCGATCGCAGTCGAACATGCTTATGCGGGCAAACCACTTCTCTGGAAGTTCAACGGTAGAATTTGCACTTCGCGAGCTATCTCATGTAAGCTTCATGTCAATAAAACGGGAGCGAAATCATGGCAGTTCATATATCGCGGCGCATCTTGGTGGGAGCCGCTTTGGGCTGTGTTATAGCAAGACCGGCGCTAGCGGCAGGCAAACCTTGGAATCGTGCAAGCGCTATCGTCAAACATCTTCGGGCGCCGGTGTTTCAAAACCGGGTCTTCGATATCATTGACTATGGTGGGGTCGGTGACGGCAAAACATTGAACACGGACGCGATCGCCCGCGCCATTGACGCCTGCCATGCGGCGGGCGGCGGGCGCGTTGTGATCCCGGCGGGGAAGTTCCTCACCGGCGCGGTGCGGCTGCGGTCGCGCATTGATCTCCATGTGGCTGAGGGTGGGACTCTCCTGTTCAGCCCCGACCCTGCTCACTATCCCAATGTCCTGACGCGATGGGAGGGCGTGGAGGTGATGAACCATTCGCCGCTCATCTACGCTTACGGTGAAAAAGACATCGCCGTCACCGGCCCGGGCACGATTGACGGTCAGGGCAGCAACGAAAACTGGTGGTCGTGGAGCAGCGGCGCGCGTTTCGGCTGGCGCGACGGGATGCCGGACCAACGCCCGGCGCGCAACGCCCTGTTCAAAATGGCCGAGGATGGCGTACCGGTCGAAGAGCGTATCTTCGGTCAGGGCCACTATCTGCGCCCGCCGCTGCTTCAGACCTATGCCTGCGAGAATGTGCTGATCGACGGCGTGCGTCTGCGCAATTCGCCCTTCTGGAACATCCATCCGGTCCTGTGCCGCAATGTCATCGTGCGTGGCGTCGATATCTTCGGCCACGGCCCAAACAATGATGGCTGCGACCCTGAGTCGGTGGACGGCATGCTAATCGAGCGTTGCGTCTTCAATACCGGTGACGATTGCATCGCCATCAAATCGGGGCGCAATGCCGACGGCCGCCGACTCAATGCGCCGTCGCAGAATATCGTCATCCGTGACTGTGTCATGAAGGACGGCCACGGCGGTGTCGTCACCGGCTCGGAAATTTCCGGCGGGGTGCGCTGGGTCTTCGCCGAAAACTGCCGCATGGACAGCCCGGACCTGTGGTACGCCATCCGCTTCAAGAACAATGCAATGCGCGGCGGCGTGCTGGAACACTTCCATTTCCGCAACATTTCGGTGGGGCAGGTGTCGCGCGCAGTCATGACCTGCGACTTTAACTACGAGGAAGGCGCGAAGGGTCGCTTCACGCCGGTGCTGCGCGATGTGAGCATTGAGAACCTCCTTGCGGAAAAGGCGCTGCGCGTGCTGGACAGTCAGGGCCTGCCGGGCGCGCCGGTCAGTGATATCCGCCTGCGCAAGTGCCGCTTCGACGGCGTGACGCAGGCGAGTGTCGTCACCCACACCCACGGTCTCAGGCTCGACGGTGTGAGGGTCAACGGCAAAAGGGTCGCGGCGCTCTAGGCCCGGTTTGGGGCGCTGCGGAAGGCGACGGCCATGGCCTCGCGCAGGGGTTTGGGTTTGAACGCCTCGTCATAGGGCGTCGGGCGCAGCGGCAGGCCATCCGTGCGCGGCCTGGTCGATTGCAGCCAGCTATAGCGATCGTCCAGACCCCAGCACAGAAAGTCCTTCACCGCGGTATTGGCCAGGGTCAGGTCGATATAGGTCCTGGCCACCTCTGCCACGACGGCGTCGCGGCGCGCAATATCGCCCTCGACCTTGCGGTCGTTGACGTCGAACTCCGTGACCATCAGCGTGAAACCGAGCGCCGCCGCGTCATCGAGGAAGCGCGTCCACTCGGCGTATTGCGGTGTGGTGTCGTCGCTGGTCATCTGGCTCGTCACGCTCTGATCCGTGCCAATATGGCCCTGAATGCCTAGGGCATCGACCGGTAGTTTGATGTCGCGGAACCAGCGCAGCAGGTCGAGCGCCGCCTTGCGGTGGATCGCGTCTTTCGGCCGCCAACTCATATAGTCGTTATAGACAAGTTCTATCTTCGGCAGGTGCTCGCGCGCCGCTTCGAAGCAGATGCGCAGGGCGTCGCGGCCCAGAATGCGGGTGAAGACATTGGCGCGGATATCGCCGGTTTTTTCGTCGATGGCCTCGTTGATGACGTCCCACGAGGTCAGGCGCGCGCCGTAGTGGCTGGCGACCGTGCCGATATAGTCGCGCAGCATCCGCTCAGCCCCCAGCTTCGGATTAGATCCGAAATCGTGGGTCAGGAGCCATTTGGGCAGAAACTCGTCCTTGGCCCAGAACAGGGTGTGCCCACGCAGGGGCATCTTATGCGTCTCGGCAAAGGCCAGCACCGCGTCGCCGGGGCCGAAATCGTAGACCTTGGGCGGGGCGTTGCGGATGGTGTACATCTTCATCTCGTTACGCGCGACGAGGATGCGGCATTCGCGGGTGAGAATGCCAGCCACCTTTGGGTTGGTCAAACCTCCCGTCTTGATGCCGGTGGCCGAGCCGAAACGGATGCCTTTGGCGGCCGCCAGTTCTCCCAAGGAAGAGGGGGACGCAGCGAAGGCCGGCGTCGCCGCGAGCGTAAGGCCTGCGCCGATCAGTTGGCGGCGGTCCATTATTTCACCTCGTGGGTGACGCGGACCCAGTCGAAATCGACGGAACCCTGCGCGGCGATCTTATTAAAGGTGAACAGGGCCGGGCGACTGCCCTTCCACCACGAGAAGGTAGAGAGCGGCAGGGCCTCGCCGAACGGCGTGAAGGCCTTTTCGTCAAGACTATAGGCGAAGCGTCCGATCTGGTCGGCCTGCACCTCGGCGCGCAGGATGACGGTCGCGCCCGTAATCTCCGGGCCCGGCGTTTCAACGCCTGCCGAGGCATAGGTCAGGCGCGCCACGCCGTTTTCGCGCACCACACCGATCCACACCGGCTTGACGCCGAACAGGCTGAGCCCCGCGCGCTGCCCGTCGGCCATGCGCGAGACGTCCATGCGCGTTGTGGTCTGCATGGCTGGGCCTTGCAGGATCTGGGTCAGGGTGTTGCGCGCCGTCGTCAGATGGTTGGCCTGCTGCGCCTCAAGACGCAGCCAGCCGGGCCGGGCGCTGAGGCTCCAGCGCTGGATGTCGGGATTGTGGTTCCACGACCATTGCAGGCCCAGTTCGCGGCTGTCGAAGCTATCGGAATCCTGCAACCGGGCGTTCGAGCGCACCCCCGTATCCGGCACCGAGTGGGTCAGTACCGGCTTGCCTTCATCGCCCATGACCGGCCAGTCGTCGCGCCAGACGACGGGTTGCAGGTGGTTGATCCGCCCGAAGGCCCCGGTCGAGTTGAAGTGAAGGAACCAGCCCTGACCCGCAGGCGTCTCGACATAGCCACCCTGATGCGGCCCTAAAATGCCGGGTATGGGCACCAGCACGTCGCGCCATTCGTAGGGCCCGTAGATGTTGCGGGCGCGTCCGACCGCCTGCGGCCCGGTGCCGACGCCGCCGATGGGGGCGAAGATATAGTACCAGCCGTTGCGCTTGTAGACTTTCGGACCTTCGAGGATGGGCAGGCGCATCTTGTCCTCGGCCACGACGACACCTTCATCCAGCACCTTCGTGCCGTCCGGGCTCATGCGGTGCAGGATCAACGGACCGGCCCCGACCTTGCCATGGATCAGGAAAGCCTGCCCGTCGTCGTCCCAGAAGGGGCAGGGGTCTTCCAGCTTCGGCTGAGCGATGACGTGGACGGGCGGGGCCCACGGCCCCTCCGGCGATTGGGCCGTGGACATGAAGACGCCTTCGTCCGGCGTCGCCCAATAGACGTAGAACAGGCCGTTGTGATGGCGGATCGACGGCGCCCAGACGCCGCTGGCGTATTTGGTGCCGGTGACGGGTTTGGAACGGGTGTCGTCGAGCTCATAGGGGCCGGGCATGTCGTATTCCGGCGCGAAGGTCAGTTTGGGCAGGACGTGGCCAATGATCGACCAGTGCACCAGATCGTCGGATTTCAGCACGGGGATACCGGGCGAAAAATGGAAGCTGGACGAGACCATATAATAGCTCTGGCCCACACGGATGACGTCGGGGTCCGAATAGTCGGCATAGAGGACCGGGTTGCTGTAGGTCGCCGTCGTCTGCGCGGACACGGCGGCGCATCCGGCAAGCGGGAGGAGAGCCAGACAGGTTCCGAGAAGCAGAGTTTTCATCGTGATGTCCTTATCTTTACGGAAGCGGCTGGATGTTTTCGACGCGTACGCGCCAGCCCTCTCTGGGAAAGCCGGGGGCGGGGCCGGTCGAACCGTCCCAGCCGGCGGCCATCATACCAACCGCCAGCAGCAGCGAACCGTTGGAGGGAAAGTAGGTTTCGGCGGCACGGCGGTAACCGGGACCGTCCGGCCCCACCGCCTTGGCCACGTCGGGCAGCATGGAATCACCCGCCGTGTCGAGATGGACGCGCGGCGTCATGCCGGTCGATCCCCACCGGTTGTTCTTCAGGTCAATAAACAGCCAGTCGAGTGCGTCTTCCGGCTCGCCCAGTCGTGCGGCCGTCATAGCGATCATGGGAAAATCCCAGCCCCAGGTCTGACGCAGGTCCCAGTTGCCTTCGGCGGCGCGCAGGGTGCGGCGCATGGTGTCGGCATCGACACGGTCACTGCCGATCAGGCCATAGGCCATCAGGAAGGACGGATGGTCCTTGTTCTGGCACTGGGGCGCGGCGGCGTGACGGCGGCAGGCGGGCGAAAAGGCGTTGCGCCAGAACTCGGGTGAGGTCTCGGCCGGCAGGTACAGGCCATCGCGCACGGTCAGGGGGGCGATTTTGGCGATTACCGTGTCCCAGTCCGCGTTGCGCGGCAGGCCCTGCCGTTCGCGCCACTTTTGCGCCGTTTGCAAACCGAAGCGCACATATTCCAGTTCGAAGGCCGGATTCTGCGTGGTCATCGGGTCGTAATTTTCCTGCACAGGAATGATCGGCGGGCCCAGCACGTAGCGCTTGCCGGCCTCGTCCCACAGGGGCCAGGTCGCCAGCAGTTGTGCCGACTGATCCACCAGTTCGCCATAGGCTCTTAGAGTCTTCTTTTCTGGATTGGCGCGCCACGCCAGTTCGGCAAGATAAATCGGGTGTGGTTGCTGCCACATGATGAAGGGGCCGATGGGGCTGGGGCTGTTGCGCGCCTCCGGGCCCGACATTTTTGGCCACCACGCCCCCTTGACGCCGTGCCGAGCAGCCGCGGCTTTCGCTTTCGGCAGACGGGTTACGTACCAGCCGAGGCTTCGCTCCAGCTTTTCCGGTCGACCCCAGGTGGCGAAGTGCCCGCTATGCCAGGGGTGCATTTCGAGGTGGAACTTGCCTGACCAGCTATTGGAAAACAGGCCCTCTTCCTGAGGGGGTAACTCGCCCGCGCCGTTGATGGCCTGAAGGTATTGCGACAGCACCACACGGCGCTCCAGTTCGACGGCGCGCGGGTCGGTAGAGCCGCTGAAATCGATCACTCCGCCGGTCTTCCAATACTGCCGCCAGTTGTCGGCGACCGCCGTAACGGCCTGCGCATAGTCCTGCGGATTGGCGGCCGCAGCCTGTGTGCGCTCGAAACTGACCAACACGGTTAGGCGGTCGCCTTTTTGCGCCACCACGCGGACACTGTGCGCGCCGGTCTTGCGGATCGTCGCACCGGGCGCGAGCAGGCCGGAATAATAGACCGTGTTATCGAGTTGGCGTTTAAGCAGCATCCGCCCCGGCGCAGTTTTCAGCACCTGCGTTTTATGCAGATCGTCGCGAACCCAGTCGGACGGGTCGGGATTGACGTTGGCCGCCACGCCCGGATAGCGCACATCGATGGCGATGCGGCCCGTCGCTACGGCCTTCGAGAAGATGTTGACCAGCACCATATCGCGCGTCGGATGCACCCGCGTCTGCACCTCGACAGGTTCGCCCTCGAAGACGAAACGGCTGGTGAGCACACCCGTCCACATGTCGAGCGTCTGATCCGTGGCGCTGAGGTCGGCGAATGTTGCGCGTTTGCCGTCCCTGCCGGTCAGGGCCAGCGCGATGCGCCCCAGCGAAAAGCGGTGCGGATTGTCACGCAGCCAGCCATAGGCTGGATGGGTCTTCAGATCGTCGAACGAAGCCATATAGTCGAAGGCCTGCGGCCCGCGACCGGGCGCCTCGATCCTGCGCTGACCGTCGGTTTCCTTATAACCCTGTGGATTGGGGAAGGTGTGGAACGCCCACTGCGCCATAGTCAGCAGCGGCGCTAGATTGGAATATTGTTCCGGGAAGGTCTGGAGTCCGGTAATGTCAGCGGTGAAGCCGAGATTGCCGTTGCCCAGCATGACCGGCGCGTGCGGATCGGGCCTTGTGAAGTGCGGATTGTGCCGCGTCACCAGCGCCTGACGATCAATGGGGGTTTGGGGCGGCGCTTCAGCGTGGGCCGTGACGGCCCAGCCCAGACAAAAGACAAGCAGCCACTTAAGCACGGCAAACCTCCACGCTGTCCGTCTGCATCAGGAATTGCGGGCGCGGATCCGGCGTCGCGGGCACGAAGGTGAGTTTGATCAGCGTCACGCGCGTCACGTGGCGCGTCCACAGCCCGTAGGCCGGGGCGTCGCCACCTTGTGGCTTGCCGTTGGGCTCGGTGCCCAGCCGCCCGCGGTCGCGGTCGATCATGTGCGCGTCCGGATAGACGCCGCGCATTTCAGGAATCTCGTTTTCTTCGAGCCAGTCGGTCGAAGCCTTCATGCCGATGCGGATGTCGTGCAGCACGACGTCCTCGATATGCTTTTCGGGGATGCCGATAAAATAGGACCCGCGTGAGCCGTTATCCGCTCCGGTCAGGCGGTCGAACACTACCCGGCGCAGACTACCGACGGCGGGTTTCGGCTGATTGGGTTGGACGCGGCCGCGGTTCTCCAGTCGCATGAACAAAGGGCTGCGGGCGCGGACGATATGGATGTCGGTGGCCAGAATATTCTCGGCCAGTCCGCCGTCGACCACCTCCCACGAAATGCCGGAATCGGCCCCGGCGGGCTTGACACGGCGCATTTCCTCGGAGACCCCACCGACTTCGCAGCGACGCACCAGCACATTGCGAAAGACGCTCTGGCTGTCGGTCCCCAGTTTGATGGCGTTGCACGAGGTGTAGAGGCGGCAATCCTCGATCAGCACGTTTTGCGTGGGGCGTTGCGAGGCGCCCTTGAAGCACAGGGCGTCGTCTCCGGCGCTGATGCGGCAGTGGCGGACGATCACGCGGCGGCAGCCGTCGATATCGATGCCGTCATTATTGTAATTGGCCTGATTTTCGACGGTCATATGCTCGACCAGCAGGTCGTCGCAGTTGAGATAGTTCTGCATCCAGCACGGCGAATCCTTCAGCGTCAGGTCACGGACATGCACGCGGCGGCAGTCGATGACGCGGATGACGAAGGGGCGTCCTGGTGTGCCGTGGATCGTCTCGTCGCCGGGGAAGTTGGTCATGTTGCCGCGCCCGTCGATCGTACCTTTCCCGGCCAGAGCAATATTCTCGCAGCCTTCGGCGAAGATCAGCGACTGGTTCATGCCCATATTGGTGTCCTGCACCGTACGGCGTTTGGCGACGCGTTCGGGATAGTCCTTCAGGTCCAGCGAGCCCAGCAGGCGCGCGCCTTTGGCGACCTCCAGCCGGATATGGCTGCGCAGGTCGAGCGTGCCGGACACGTAATCACCCTTGCTCAGCCTGACCGTGCCACCACCCAGTTTCGCCGCCGCGTCGATGGCGGCCTGAATATAGGGGGTGGCCAGTTTTTGACCCGCATAGCCGTGCTGTTCTGGTGTCACGACGCGCTTGGGCCCATCCCACGGTTTCAGTACCGAAGTCAGTTCCTTCGCCATGCGTTCGAGATCGGCGCGCAGGGCGGGCACCCAGTCGGGCAGGGCGCAGCCTTGCGCGCGGGAAGGCAGGGCGGCCGCGAGGCCTAAGCCGGCCAGACCGGCTCCCAACTGGCGGCGAGACAGGGAACGGGGCATGATTTCCTCCTTTTTGTTCTGGCCGCTTCTGTTGGCGGTCCGGGTTATGAAGATGCCGGTAAGCCGGCCTTATTTAAACAGCTCCAGCGAAATGGCTTCGCCCATGGCGGTCTCGCCGGCAGGATTGGGGTGCAGGTGATCGCCGGAATCGTAGGCGGGGTTAAGGCTCAACGGATCGGCAGGATCGCGCATGACGGTGTCGAAATCGACGACGGCATCGAAGACGCCGGAGGTGCGTATCCAGCGATTGACGGCCTGCCGCGCCTCTTCCTTGGCCGGTGTGTAATAGAAGGCCCCTTTGAACGGCAGGAGCGTGCCGGCAATGACCTTGCCGCCGCGCGCGTGGACGCGGGCAACGATCTGACGATAGGCGCCGATCAACTCATCGGTGCGGATGTCCGGCTGGACCGTACCGAACTGTTTGCGGCCCGGAAAGCCTATATCGTTGATCCCTTCGAGCACGAATACATGCGTAAGCCCGTCGATGCGCAGCACGTCGCGATCCAGGCGCGCCAGAGCCGCCTGCCCGTAACCGTCGCTGAGGAGGCGGTTCCCGGCGATACCGGCATTGACGACCGATGCGTGGCTGTTTGCTGCAATCAGCCGCCGCGACAGGATTTCGGGCCAGCCGTGCGTTTCGGCGGCGGTCTTTCGTCCCCCGGCGGTGATAGAATCGCCCAGCGTAACGATGACCGGCCCCTTGTGGTCGGACAGAACCGCCACACCACTGACCAGTGGGCGGCCAATGACGACGGTTGAGTTTTGCAAGGCGGCAGCGTGCGTCTGGTCGCCCGGCGCGATCCACAGGCCGGTCGCGCCGTAGCTGTCGAGCGTCAGGCCGTCGGGCAGATGCAGGCTGATCAGCAATTGCGCCCCCGGTTTGACGAGCAAGGGCAGGGCGTCGCTGATCAGCGGCGTGCCCGCCGGGATTGTCGCGCCTCGCGCGCCACTGAAGGTGACGGGGAGGGCCGGCCCCGTAGCTGCGCCTTCCGTGCCGGTGGCAAGCGCGACGCTGGCGGCGGCGATGTCGAGGGCTTGAGTGCCCATCTCATTGCTGAGGCGCAGGCGGAGGGCGGAACCGCCCGCGCTGACGGCCAGTTGGAAACGCAGCGTGCCCTTGATCGGGGTGCGCCGTTCTGCGGTTTCGGTTTGCCAGCTTTCAGGTGCGTTGACGCCGTAGGCGGCGGGGCTGGATTGGAACGCCTCTATCCAGTGACTGTCTGCCAGAGCCGGAAGCGGCAAGTAGGCGGCAAAGAGCGCGGCGGTAGCGATCCAGCATGTGCGGAGCCATTTCCCGTCCATTCGCACCTCACAAAGCAAAAAAGAAGCCCGGCCGGAACTGGCGCGCCGGGCTTCGCAGTTGAGCGGATCAGGGAGTGTGTCCGCAGAACACGCGCCGGACGCACCGAGGCGGATGAACGCCAGCGGAGGTCCAACGCGGTATCAGAACTTCAAATTCACGCCCACAAACGCCACCCGGCCTTGCACGTCATAGGTCGCAGCGATGGTGTTGTTGGCGGGAAGCTGCGACGAACCAAGGATCGGCGGGTCTTTGTCGAAGACGTTACGTATACCCGCCGTCAGACGGACATTGTCACGCAGGGCGTAACCCGCTGTCAGATCGATATAGGTGTAGTCCTCGATAACCGGATTGGTCAGGGTGTTGAGCGCCGGTGGCGTCGCACCTTGACCCAGCGGGACCATGTAGGTGTCGACCGTGACGCTGCCGATGTAGCGGGCGCGCGCTGACAGGGTCAGGGGGCCGCTACGCATGGTCAGGCGGGTCGAGCCCTTCCATTCCGGCAAAGGCTGGCCGCAGGTCGCACCGAAAGCACCAAGGCAGTTGTTCTTGATATTCGGCAGGTCCTGCACCGGGGTGACTATATATTCGTCGATATAGGTCCAGCTTCCGCCGATGTCCCAACGCGTCTCGCCCATCAGCCCCCAGGTGGTGCGGAAGCCGTAGCGGGCCTCGATATCGATGCCAGCTGTGCGGATCTGACCGATGTTGGCGTTGGTCGTGGTGACGTAGTTCGGGCCGACAATCTGACCGGTAAGCGGATCGCGATGGATAGCCTGACAATAGACGCTGGAGGCGTTCTGGATCGTGTTATAGCACAGGTTCAGAACGTTCTGCAGGCTGCCGCCGCCCAGCGTCGATATCGCGTCGTCCAGCGTGATCTTGTAGTAGTCCAGGCTGACTTGAAGCCCGCGCAGAGCCGTTGGCGCGTAGACCAGACCGATGGTGGTGGTGTTCGAGGTTTCCGGTTGAAGGTTGGGATTGCCACCGGTGACTTGCGTCAGGAAGTTAGTCGGTTGCACCGACTGATCGAAGACCAGTGCGGTAGGCACGCCCGTGGCGACGCACAGTTGACGTACGGTGGTGGTCTGCTGCGAGGCGGGTTGACGGCTGGAGCAGGGGTCCGTCGCCGAAGGGCCGTTAGTGCCTGCGCCGCCGAACAGTTCGCCGACATTGGGCGCGCGGATGGCGTGCTGGTACTGCGTGCGCAGCGCCAGATCGTCATTGAAGGCCCATTCCACGCCGACCGAATAGGTTTCGACGCCGCCGACGCCTTCAAGGTCGTAGTCGGAGTAACGGTAGGCGCCGTTGAGGCTCAGACGCTTGGCCATCGGCAGTTCGGCCAGCAGCGGCGCGCGGAATTCCAGATAGACTTCCTTGACCGTGGTCGATCCGTTGGTCGCCTTGGCGGCGTTCCAACCGGACACGTCGCCCGAAGCCAGATAGGCGTCGGGGATGTAACGGCCGGAGTCGTAGCGCCATTCGAAGCCGGTCGAGAACGCAACGGGCCCCGCCGGCAGATCGAAGGCCTCGCCGGTGATGTTACCAGCAAACACCTGACGTTCGGCGCGCAGACCGGCATTGGACGAGATGCTGATGGCGGAAATGGCCGCCGAGGTCAGATTCTGACCGAACGGATTGAGCACGGGGGCCTGACCGTTCTGCGACAGGATACTGTTCTGGAAGCGGCTGAGCGAGATCGAACCCGTCTGCGATTGCGACTCCGACGTGCGGGCGTAGCTGTAATAGACGTCGTAGTTCAGGTCGCGCAGGAAGGTCGGCGACGCGCTGCCGAGATGCCCGCGGACACCGAAGGCGGTGCGGAACACGGTGTGATCGGTTTCGCCGGCGCGGGTGCCGATGTCGTTCAGACGTCGGTTCAGGTTGAGGATGGCCAGACCGTCGTTGGGCGTGGTCGACAGGGTCTGCGTGCCCTGCGTGATGTTGGTGGTGCCGGTTTCGCGGCGGTCCAGTTCGACCAGCACATTGCGCATGGCGGCGCTGAGATACGGGTTGTTGGTGTTGACCAGGAAATTGCCCGAGGCCGAGGTCGGCGCGATCTGCACCTTGGCCGTCGTGTTGCTGAAGTGCATTTCCATATAGCCGGTGGCGCGGTCGTTGAAGTCGTAGTGGGCGAAGACATTGCCCATCCACGTCTTCTGCGGCGTAACGATGTACGACATTGGCCCCAGATCGTAGGCGTCTGCGGTTGTGTAGGGACGCACCGTCTGGCCGGTAGCGTCGAAGATAGCGCCCAGCGTCGATATGTTCTGCAGACCGGCGGCGATCAGGGCGGCATCGAGCGCCGGGTTCGAGCTTGAGGAACCAACGACAGGCAGGTTGCCTATGCGTCCGGTGGGTACGGTGCTCGACCCGCTGTAGACAAGGCCGGGGCGGCCGCCCGCCGAGAGACAGGTCTGACCCGACGGCACTGCCAATGGCGTGCCCGGACGGGTTTCGCTCCACGAAGCGGCGGTGACGCAGCCGTCGCCCAGGGACGGCATGGACCAGCCGCCCAGTTCGCCGCGCGTGTAGCCGCCGCGATCGAGGAAGCCGAGCGAGGCGACGACATTGCCGCGACCGTCGGCGAAGTCGCCGCCGCCGCTGATGTCGACCGTATAGGTCGGCGTGCCGGTCGGTTCGTCCCACGAACGCTGGGCGTTGATTTCCACGCCTTCGAAGTCGTCGCGCATGACGAAGTTGACGACACCGGCGATGGCGTCGGATCCGTAGACCGCCGACGAGCCGCCGGTGACGGTTTCGATGCGTTTCACCAGCGCGGCGGGAATGGTGTTGATGTCGGTCGTGAAGTCCGGACCGGTGATGGCGAAACGGCGGCCATTGACCAGCACCAGATTGCGCGTCGGACCGAAGTTACGCAGGTTCAGCGTCGCCGTGCCGCTGGGCTGACCGGCCTGCATGGTGTTGGCGGTCGGGCTGTTGAGCTGGTTGGCGGTGAACTGCGGGCTGTCGCTGAGCAGGACATCGAGGTTTTGCGTGCCACTGAGCAGGACTTCCTGCGCATCGACGACGGTAACCGGTGTCGGCGCTTTGAAGCCGCGATTGCCCAGACGAGAGCCGGTGACCACGACGACTTCTGGTTCGGGCTCAGCTTCCGGCTGCGTTTCGGAAGCCGGGACGACCGCCGCAGCTTCGGTGGCCAGAGCGTCGGCGGAGCGGATGCGCAGCGAGATCACCGAACCGTTTTCGGAGGCGATCTCAAGCCCCGTGCCTTGCAGCAACTGCTCAAGGCCGTCATGGACGTCCATTGTGCCCTTGACGGGCTGAGTGCGGATGCCTTTGAGGTGACCGGCCGGGGCAACGATCTGGATGCCGGCCTGGCTGGCGAATTGCGGAATGGTCTTTACGGCGCCGGCGGACGGCACGTTGAAGGCCCGGCTTTGCGCCCACGCCCCCGACGAAAGGGCCAAGGCTAGCATTGCCGTACCCGCGAACAGCCATGATTTGTGTTTTGAGAGCATTTTTTCTACCTGATGTTTGAGCCCGCTTGTTCTGGACAGGCGTGCGGGCTTCTGCAGGTCAAGACGCATGGTGAATCGGATTTCCACCATGCCTGTCGTCAAAAAAATTTTCGAGGTGAGCGTAACCGCACCGGTTAGCGGTGCAGGCGTACCTGCTTCTCGCCGACATCGGCCTTGAGGTTAAAGCTGTCAGCCACAGCGCGTGCAAAACCGACCGGATCGTTCACCTGGAACAGGCCGGTGATCGGTTCGTTGGCAATCGCCGGATCGTCGATGACGATGCGGGTGTCGCTGTAGCGCAGAAATTCAGCGGCGGCTTCGCGCAGGGTATCCCCCTCGAAGGCGATGCGCCCTTCGCGCCAAGCCATGTTGCGTTCTATCTCGATCGGGGCCACGCGGGTGGCGGAAGCCAGTTTGAGTTGTCCGTTCGCCACTGCGGCGAGCGCGCGCATATTGGCGCCTAGCCTGACCGGCGTGCGTTGCAAGGTGCCGCCCTCAACTTCGACCGCGCCGCTGCTGACCAGTACTTCAATGGGGGCTTCGTTCAGGTGGCGGACAGCGAAACGGCTACGCGCTGCCGACAGGCGCGCGGGGCCCGCTTCGACCACGAAGGGACGTTCGCGATCGGGTACCACCTCAAAAAACACCTCGCCAGCCTCAAGATGCACGGTGCGCCGGGTGGAGGTATAGACCACGCGGATGCGCGATGCGGTGTTGAGGCTGACGATCGACCCGTCGGCCAATGGCACGACGGTCATCTGCCCACGCTGAGTTTCATAGGCTTCGCCGCGCGAAGTCCATAAAGCCGTACCCACTACAGCGGCGCTGAAACCCGCTGCGATGCTGCCGCCGCGCCATAGAAATTGACGTCGGGTAGGGGGGGGGGCGGTGTGGGAAACCGGCGCCACCTCAACAAATTGTTCGGGATTGTAGGTTTCGCCCAGCGCTCTGGCGCGTTCGGAATAGAGGGATACGGCGCGGGCGCGCGCGAACGCGCCGGCATGGCGCGGGTCTTGCGCCAGCCAGGCTTCGAGCGTTCGGTCATCGGTTTCTGACAAGACGCCGCGATCCAGACGCGCGGCCCAATCAGCCGCGGCACTGTCAATCTCTTTGGCGGTCTTTCGATCCATCACGTCCTGCGTCGCTCTTGTGCACTTTATTCGCCCACGTCCTAGACGCACGGGCGTTTAGATTTCCGCCATTGGAAAGGAGATTCATTAGCAGATAAATACCGCGACTCATGTGCTTTTCGACGGTACTTTCTGACAGGCCGAGCTTACGGGCCACATCGCGCTGCGACAGGCCGGAGACACGACGCAGCACGAAAACGTCGCGTACCTTACCCGGCAGCGTTGCGATAGCGGCCGCCAGTCGGCGAAGCTCGTCGCGGTCTGCAGTCTGTTGTTCGGGGGAGCTGCCCTCAGCCATGGCCCCCAGTTCGTCGAGATCGCTGACAACGTGGAAGGGCACGACCTTGGCGCGCCGGACGTGGCTGATCATGACGGAATAGGCCGTCTGGAACATGTAGTTCTTGATATTGCCGATGTCGTCGACCGACCGTACCGCGATCAGGCGGGCATAGGTTTCTTGAACAATATCATCGACGTCGAGGCCATCGATACGACGATGGCTAAGCCACGCCCTGAGTGCCGGTTCGTGCGGTAACACAAACCGGGACAGCCACAATGCTCGTTCGTCCGATGCGCGCATGGTTCGCCGCTCGCTGAAAACAACTGGACTATGTGCGGCGGTTGGGGGAGCTCCCGGCGGACATATACCACACAAAATGCGGTTTTATTTTGGTAACGCTACCATTGGTCCGGCCCAACGGCAAGCGTCACATTACGTCAGGTTTTATGCGTACTCACATTGTGCGCACTTATGACTATCGCTGACGTTGTTGCGATCTATTGCTTACATTGCTGCATCATTCGAGCAGCAGGGTCGCAAGATTTGGTGAGGCTTCACACCTAGGGTCCAAAGCGCGATTCAATGCCGCTTCCTGGCGGTTAGCTATTGGAGCTGGTCACTTCCGCATTGGGCGCTTATCCGTCACCGGTGCGACGGGGCAGACTGATTGGGAATTCGACAATTTCGTAGGTCATCGCGGTGAACGCAGGCGATTGGTGGAGTCATGGTGCCCAAACGTCATCCCGATTACAGCAAGCATCATTCCGCCAGCGAGCAGGAAGGTAAGCTGCATCCCTGAGGTAATCTCCGAAGCCGTCGCGTGTTCTAACGCGTCGCTTCCCACGCCGAACGTGAACACCGCTCCCATCAAGGATGCCCCCGTAATCAGACCGATGTTGCGTGACAGGCCAAGCAGTCCGGAGACCATGCCGCGCCGATCTTTTGCAATGTCGCCCAACGCTGCGGTGTTGTTGGCGGACTGAAAGAGCTGATAGCCGGGCGTCAGCGCCATGAGGGAGAGGACATAACCCGTGACGCCGATAGCGGTTGGTAGGAATGCCAGCAGGAATGCGCCTATGGCCACTAAGGCAAGGCCAACCAGGAGCACGCGGCCACTGCCCCAGGCATCCACCAGTCGCCCTGACGGAACGCCGCTGAAGATGGAGATCACGGGGCCCACTGCCATGACAAAACCCACCTGCGTCGGCGTCAGACCAAGGCGGATGCCAAGAAAAAACGGGCCAATCACAAGCGTCGTCATCATCACGGCGGCGACCACGATGTTGGTGAGGAGATTGGAGGCCAGGGTCCAGTTCATGCTCGACCAAAGGCCGATGGAGGGTGTCATTTTTTTACCGGTATCGGTGGGAAGCGTGGTGAGCGTAAGTACCAGGGCCAGGAGCGCCAGCGGGACCTGCACCCAAAAGACGCTCCGCCATCCCATCACCGGTATCAGCAGCCCTCCAAGCGCGGGGCCGAGTGCCGTCCCGAGCGCCGAAACGGTCCCGAGCAGACCCATGGCGCGTCCAACCCGAGCTTCGCTCGCGGTCTGGCGCATCAGCGCCATTGCGAGTGTCATGAGGAAGGCCGCACCGCCACCTTGAATCGCTCGCGCACCGATAAGCAGCGGCAGGTTCGGGGCGATGGCACACAATAGCGAGGCGACCATGAACAGGGTGAGACCGGTCACGAGCATAGGTTTCAGCCCGTACCTGTCGCCGAGGCGCCCCGCAATCACCGCCGAGATCGTCAGCGCCAGGAGATAGACGACCACGACCGCCAGTACATTCGAAAATGGCGCGGAGAACGCGTCGGCCAGAGTTGGCAGCGCAACGTTGGCGATGCTGGTTCCCAGGGAGGCCAGCAACGTCGCCAGAGCCAGCGTGATTCGGATGGTCGCCTCTCTAATCCTCGCTGCGCGGGGGTGTGTCCGATCCATCTGATCCCTTGCCTGAATGTCGGTTCTCGAGCAAACTGCCACTTCAAGTCAAGTTGAGGTCAAGCATGAAATTTCTGGATATCGGAGAGGTCGCGCAAAAGAGCGGAATTAAGCCGTCGGCGTTGCGATACTACGAGCAGGCCGGCCTGATTTCGTCCATCTCCCGTCACGGATTGCGTCGGCAGTTTTCGCCGGAAGTGCTTTTGCAACTGAAGCTGATCGCGATGGGAAAGACGGCAGGATTCTCGCTTGAGGAAATCGGCGGAATGTTCGGTCAAGGCGGTGGACCGCATATCTCCCGTGACAGGCTTCACGCGAAGGCCGATGAAATTGACCGTCAGATCAGCGAGCTGACCGCACTGCGCGACACCATCCGCCATGTCGCCGCTTGCCCCGCGCCCTCCCATATGGAATGTCCGACGTTTCGGCGACTGGTAGAGGTTGCGGGCAAACGCCAGGGAAAGCGCCGGATTCGAAGGCCGCTTAAGGAAGGGCTATAGACCCATAGCACTCTCGTTTCACTGGGCGAGAGCGCTACAGGCCTTCGGCTCTTTGTGGCTCAAGAGGGACGTCGGTTAGCCCGTGACTACCGTACCCGAAAACGGTCATCAGAATCCAATATTCTCCGGTCAGACCGATCGAGGAGCGGGGCAATGCCGGCACAGACTTTTACGCGTCAAAGCCCGCGCGGTACTGACCCTGCCGCTCCAGCATCCATCCCGGATATTCGGCGGGCAGGCGCGAGGCGGCGTCCAGCGCACTTAGGTCTTCGGCGCTGAGCTTCACTTCTACCGCCTTAAGATTCTCGCTTAGTTGCTCCGGGTGCTTGGCCCCGATGATGACGCTGGTCACGTGCGGCTGATGCAGGAGCCACGACAACGCCACCTGCGCCACGCTGACACCCTTTGCCGCCGCCACCTCACGCAGCACCGCGATCACGGCGTCGCCGCGCGCGAGATCGACCGGGGGGAAGTTGAACTTGGCGCGGCGACTGTCGTCATCGGCCACCCCGCCAGAATACTTTCCAGACAGAAAGCCTCCGGCCAGCGGGCTCCATACCATGAGACCCAGTCCCTCGGATTTGAGCATCGGCACGATGTCGCGCTCAAGATCGCGCCCGACAAGGGTGTAATAGGCCTGAAGAGACAGGATGGGGGCAAGCTTGCGCGCCTCGGCGATCCCGATGGCCTTGACGATCTGCCAGGCGGCCCAGTTGGACAGCCCGACATAACGCACATGCCCGTGGCGCACGAGGGTGTCCAGCGCCTCAAGCGTTTCGGTGATCGGCGTCAGTGGATCGAACCCGTGGATATGATAGAGGTCGATATGGTCCATCTGTAGGCGCTTCAGACTGTCCCTGGCCTGCGCCATGATGTGGGCGCGTGATGCCCCACGCTGATTGGGGCCATCGCCCATCACGCCCATGACCTTAGTGGCAATGACGAGATCGTCGCGGTTGAGCCCCAGATTGCGCACGGCCTGGCCCACAATGCGCTCGCTTTCGCCAAAGGCATAGACATTGGCCGTGTCGATGAAGTTGACGCCCGCCGCAACAGCGGCACCGATAAGTGTATCGGCTTCGGACTGGTTCAGTTGCCCGATCAGGCCCCACATCCCCTCTGACCCGCCAAAGGTCATGGTCCCCAGACACAGTTCCGATACCAGCAGGCCGCTTGGCCCCAGACGACGATAACGCATGATGTATGTCCTTGACTTTGGATGACGGAAAACTCCGGCAGGGGATAACTAGGCCCAACGCCCGCACCGCGCACCTCCTGATTGTCGCGTAAAACTGCCTGATTCTCTCAATCGCGGTCCGTGCCCTTTCGCGGGACAGGGCGGGCGATATATAACAGCTGTATGACCCAAACTGCGTCTTCCCTGCCTGCCGAACTGACCCCGCTGGCCACCCATATCCACCGTCAGTGGCAGGCGCATGGCCGTGAAAGCCCCATTCCCGGGCTGTTCCTAACCTGCGCCGAAGCCCCGTCCGGTCCGATTCACGCCGTCTATTGCCCGTCCCTGTGCGTGGTGGTACAGGGTGCGAAGACCAGTCAGCTGGGTGAGCGCCTCTATCACTATGCAGCTGGAAAATGCCTGATCGCCTCACTGGAGGTGCCTGTTCGCGCCCACATCGTCCGCGCCAGTCCGGAGGCACCCTATCTGGCCTTCAGTCTGAGTATAGATTCCGAGCTGGTCGCCGATCTGCTGCTCGAGCACGGGCCCGCCGATGCACCTGACGCCTGCGCCGCGCTTGAGGTGCAAAGCCTGCCTACCGACCTGATTGACCCTTTGATGCGCCTTTTGGCTCTGTGCGATCAGCCACGCGACCGGCCCGTTCTGGCCCCGTTGATCCGGCGTGAGATCGTCTGGCGGCTGCTCAACAGCCCGCTGGGCCGCAATCTGCGTCAGATCGGCTTTGCGGATACACGCCTGTCCCGCATCGGGCGCACCATCGCCCATATCCGCGACCATTACGACGCGCCGCTGAATGTGCCGTCTCTGGCGGCGCTGGCCGGCATGAGCCCGGCCACCTTTCATCGTCATTTCAAAGCTGCCACCGCCCTGTCGCCGGTACAGTTTCAGAAGACGCTGCGCCTTCAGGAGGCGCGTCGCCGACTTCTGTTGAATGACGCCGACGTGACCCAGGTCGGCTATGCGCTGGGCTATGAAAGCCCTTCACAGTTCAGCCGCGAATACCGCCGACTGTTTGGCGCGCCGCCGGGGCGCGATTCCACCCGCATTCGCCAGAGCCTGACCCCTGAGGTCGCCGCCTGAGGTTAAGGGCGTGCCTTCGTCCAACAAAACTGATCTTTCGATGCGAACCGCCGCAGCGTATCAGGGTATATTCAATTCATCCAGATGCGGCCCGTCCTTGCGCCGTCCGGTCGCCACGACGCTGAGGCTGCCGTCGGGGAGGGGGCGCTGCAGCGCCTGAACTTCGCGCCATGAGCCCGTCATCCAAAGCTCGCGTTCGGCCTCCGTCGTCAGAATAACGGGCATAGCCTTGTCATGAACCGCGCCGACTTCGGCATTCGCCGTCGTGGTCAGGAAGGCATAGAAATCATCCGTCGTCTCGCCATCCTTGACCTTGCGCACGGAGTTCCATTGAGGCGTCCAGATGCCGGCAAAGAAGAGCAGGGGGCGCTCAGGGTTTTGGGCGAACCAGTGGATGACATTGCTGCCGGTCACCTGATCGGGCTCAGAGAAGGACGTAAAGGGGACAAGGCACCGGTTTGCCGGATCCGTCAGCCATCTGGCCCAGTAGGGCTTGTCCGTGTTGCGGATATTGGTGACGCCGGAATCGTAGTTTTTGCCTTTAAGCGTGAAAGGCGGAGAGGGCATCCCCCATCGGCACATAGCGAGTTCGCGGCCCTCGCCGGTGTTGCGCACAATGGGGCCAAAGCCGTTGGCCCCGATGTATTCGAACAGAGGCAGATTGCCGACCGATGATTTGAGGGCCCTGGCAAGGGCGCGAATGGCCGCTTCATTGCTGGTCATTGCGTAGAGATTACACATCGGTCGTTCTTCCTGTGGGCCGTTCAGTGAAACCCAAGATCGGCACCTTGCCAAGGGCTTTGCCGGCGTGGCACCTCACCGTTCTCGCTGACAGATCGGAAGGATGATATGAGCCTCAACCCCGAAGGCCTGCGCCTCTATCATGACCGCCTGGCCGCAATGATCACCGCCTTGCGAGACCTGCCGCAACCCCTTGTCAAAGGCCGCGCCTGTACGCTCGGCACCCTGACCTCCATGCAGCGCCGCATCGAGAAGCTGCTGACTGACTGGGAGACGCGGGCCATGACCGAAGTCGATCGAAAGGACGTCTCGCGCGATGGCGCGACCCTGCGCATGCTGCGCGATGACAAATGGGTCTATGGCGATTTTGACGGTATCGCGTTTGATCTGCCGCAGGCAGGTAACAGCCTGACTTTTGTTGAGGCCATGGCGGCGCTCGAAGCGGCGCAAGCCTCCGCCGTTTCGGGTTAGAGATCCTCTCAAAACCGCTGGACGGTATCGAAATCCTGCCGGTAAATGAGCCAACATCAAAGGAGCCCGTGATGACCCTGAAAACTGCCCCCTGGCTGGTAAGTGGCCTGTTGAGCCTTGTCATTGCGGGCGGCGCTGCCGCGCAAGAGGTGGCGTCGCGCCTGACCGTCATGACCTACAATGTCGAGAACTTCTTTGACGCCGAAGACGACCCCCGGATGCCCAATGGCTCGAGCAACGAGGTCATCAATACACCGGCCTGGGTGTCGGCCAAGGCCGCAAACGTCGCGCGCGTCATCCAGCGCTTTGATTTCGGGCGAGGGCCGGATGTCCTTGTTCTGACCGAGGTGGATAGCCAGGCGAGCCTTGAGGCGATCAAAGGCGCCCTGAATAATGCCGGTGCCGCCTATGTGACGGCGGTGCTATTGGATGCCGATCCCAACCGTCCCGCCCCGAAGCCCGATCAGCGTGGGATCAAGGCCGCTCTTCTGTCCAAACTGCCTCTGGCCAATGGCTTTACGCCTAAATCTTTCCCGGTGGATCTGACAAAGGCCTCTGACTGCAAGAGCCGCGATGGCTCGGCGGGTACGACGCGCGACCTTCTGCAGGTCGATCTCGCTCTGCCCGACGGCAAGACGATGACGATCTTTGGCGGACATCTGCCGTCGGGCGGCAATCCGCGCGTGTGCCGGGAAATCGCGGCCCAGACAATAGCAACCCTGGCGGCCAAACTGCCGCAAAGCCACGTCATCCTTGCGGCCGGAGACTTCAATTTCAACTGCGCGCCGGAAGAACGCAAAGGCCTTGCGGCGGCCTTCACTGGCTGGGTCTTGCCAACTCAGCTTGACAATGCCTGCCGGGGGAGTGGTAGCCAGTTCTATGGCCGGGAGAAGACCTGGTCCTATCTCGATGTCATCACCCAGAAGGCCAGCGGTTCGAGCCAGGACTGGGCCATTGATCCCAAGACCTTCCGCACGGTTCTGACCGACACTGAACAACTGCAGTGGGACGATCGCGATCAGGTCATGCGTCCCAAGGCCTTTCGCTTCAACGCCGAAACCGGCAAAGGGTCTGGCACCTCTGACCATTGGCCGATCGCCATTGATCTCGTTCGGGGAGGCAAGTGATGACCGTAACAACACTGATCGCATTTCTGGCAGGGTTTATCGCGGGCGCGGCCCTGACCTATCTGATCGCCATCAAAGGGCGCGAGGCGCCGGCCGAGGCCCTTCGCAATCCCTCGAAATATAAACGGGCCGATCCGGAGGTCGCGCGGACGCTCGATGAGCATGATCGCGATATGGCCGCAACGGATCCCCGCTGGGGCGAGGGCGAAGCCGGTGAATTTGCCACCTTCACCTATGCCGATCGCGACGGGGTGGTCACCGAGCGTCGCGTCTCCAACTGGCGTAGCCATGGCGCCTATATCGAAGGTGTCTGCCTCAACCGGCAGGAAGAACGCACGTTTCGCAAGGATCGCATCACCGGGTGGTCTGTGCAGCCCCAATCTGAAGTGCAGGCGTAAGGGTAAAGCCGCCGCATTTCAGACGGGGTAATGGCTTATTTTTTAGCAAACCCACAGCCGCTGAGAGGAGCGACCGATGAAGCCGATAGCCCTGAGCCCCGTTCTGCTGGTCGCTATGTGCGTTTTGAGTGCCTGCGGTGCGCCTGACGGCGAGGCACCCGATACGGCCTCCCGGGCAGAGTCCGGTACTACAGCCTCGGGCGGCATAGAGATCGTCGATCCCGTGGCGGCTTCGGCCCCGGTTTCGCGTTCGGCGCTGGAAACCCTGCCTGCGACCGAGGCGGAGAGACCCGTGTCCTGTTCGACCGAAATCGGTGCAAAGGCGGCCGAGCGCCTGGCCAAAACCTGCCGGAACGTGTCCCCGGCGACGCATCCGCCCTGTAACGTCGCCAACAGTTGCGCCCTGATGTCCGATGAGATTGCCCGCAGTTGCGCGCTGTTCGACGAGAAGGACACGCCGATCGCTGACTGCCAGCCCCATCCCAAAAGTGCACAAGCGGCCGCGGCGGTCGTCCGCCTCTACTATTCGGCCATCAATGCGCATGATTACGGCACGGCCTGGTCGCAGTGGGGTGAGGACGGGCCGCCCAACCAGTCTTTGCCGCAGTTCAGCGCGGGCTTTGCAGAGACGAAGTCCACCAGGGTGACGATTGGGGAGCTGCCCGAGGGCGATGCCGGGGCGGGGTCGGTGTTTCAGAGTGTGCCGGTTACCATCGATGCGGTGCTGAAGACCGGCGAGCATCAGCGCTTTATGGGGAGCTACACGCTTCGTCGCGTCAACGATGTGGACGGTGCCACCCCGCCTCAGCGTCGCTGGCATATCGAGTCGGCGAAGCTGGCGCCGGTGAAATAGACGAACAGAGATAATGCCGGCGACGTTTAGACTCGAGACGTTCGCGCTGGTGAAAGACGCCGGGCGTGAGTAAGTTACCGCCTGAAAATCGCGCTACCCCGACCCAACCGGACCACCATGGCCTTTAACCCCAAATCCAGTCTCGCTAAATTGATTCAGGCACCGGTGCGACCCGGCACGGTGCAGTGGATAGGTTTGCGGCCGGAGCGGCGAGGGGAGATGATCGCTGCGGACGAGGCCCAGCTGTCACCTGAGATTGGCTTAATCGGTGATCACTATCAGGGACGCAGTGGCAACCGGCACCTGACGCTTATCGGCCAGGAGGACATACATGCGATCGCAAGCTTCCTCGGGGTTACCGTGCAGGCGCACCTTCTTCGGCGCAATGTCGTCACGGTCGGGATCAACCTCCTGGCATTGAAGGATAAGCGATTCCGATTGGGTGAAGCGGTGCTCGAATACACCGGCGAATGTCATCCCTGCTCGCGCATGGAAGAGATATTCGGTGTCGGCGGCTATAATGCCGTGCGCGGACACGGCGGTATCACTGCACGGGTCATTACGGGTGGCCGTTTTCGTGTCGGGGATCGGCTGATTGTCGAAGGCGACGGGACCTCGGAGGCCTGAGGCAAGTCCGATCTGTTTTCTGTGGGGACGCGCCTGCTCTTTCGCCCCGGCTTATCTCGGGCCGCAAGACTTTTGTTTGGGCGCGATGGCTGGCTTTAAATCTAACGATGCCGCACCCTGAAGAAAGGCCGTCCCTGACTGGCTTGATGGAACAGCCAGATCGTCAACAGGACACTCAGGCCGGCCAGAAGCGCCACGAGAGCCGTTGCCACAGGCGGCGGCAATGCCTGATCGAAGATCAGGCCTGCGACGGGTAGGACCTGCATCACATGGGTCGCCACGAAATGGGCCGGGCGCCGGTCGCCAACGGTGAATGACCAGCCGGTCACCGGCATCTTCGGTGCCCCCGCCGCTTCCTGACCGACATGGTGCGATAAGGCCCCGCCCATGGCAAAGGCCGTGATCAACGTCATCAGCGTGCCAAGACACAGACCGAGGACGCTGCCCCATCTCAAACCGGCGCCACCGGCAAAGTCTGGGTCAAAAAATATGTAACCGCCCAGAATGCCGGCTGCCAGCGTGAGCACGATGGCCCCGAGCGCCATCAGAGCGTACATCAGGCGCGCTACTGGCGTGCCCACGTTGAAGTGAGACCGCTCCTGGCGCGCAGCTCGGAACCCGATATAGACAATTTCAAAAGCGGCAGCCGCGCAGGCGGCAATGGCCGTTGCGGTTAAGAAACCGCTCTGATGCAGCTCTTTGGACACGCCGCCCGTCAGCAAAGCCAGCGTCAGGAAGTGGATGAAAAGCGACAGAGCAAATTTCAGAGGCTTCAGCCATACGGACTCGCCTGCAATGCGCCGTCGATCAAGAGCCAGAAGGAGGGTCGTAAGGATAAAGGCCAGCCCGAAGCACACGGTAGTTGCCCAAAACCAGTCTTGCGCCTCGCTGAACGCGAAGCCGTAGTCTTCCGCTCTGAACACGATTTTCCCCTTAGCCGTCTGATAGGTCTTACGTCCCCGGCTTGAAATGGATTGCGGAAGAGCGGTCGAAATCAAGGCGGGCGTGCGCTGAACGCCTATCAGGGGTAGGGCCTGCGACGTACACCGAAGCGACTGGCCATTCGACAATTCACAGAAAGTTGTTCCTGATTTGTTTCTCAAGAGTCCGTCGTTAAGGATTTGTGACTCCTCACGATTCCACACCGACCTATAGCCCTGACATTTTCTGGCAGCATGGAGACGCCGATTTCGCCCTATTGACTCTTGTCGGAATTGAAGAACAAAAAGCGAACATAGTCTTTGGCGTTCAGAAAGGATGCTTGATGTCATGCCCGCTGCCAACCCCTCCGTCCTCAGCGCACTGCGAGACCGGATCGACCATATCGGCGGCCAAAGTGCGCCCAGACGCGCCGTTCTCCCCTTTGGCGTTCCCGACATCGACGCCCGCATTCCCAAAGGCGGGCTGGCCTTTGGGGCCCTGCATGAGATCGCCGGTGGCGCCAATGGCGCGGTAGATGGGGCCGCCGCCATCGCCTTTGCCGCCGGGATCGCCGCGCGCAGTGGCGGGCGTGTCCTGTGGGCCTATACGCAGCCTGATCTGTTTGCCCCGGCGCTCGCCCGTGCAGGCCTGACCGATGACAAGGTCGTCTTCTTCGAAGCCGGCGATGAAGCCGCCGTGCTGGGGGCTTGTGAGGAAGCCCTGCGCCACGGCGGCCTCACCGCAGTCGTAGGCGAACTCGCCAATCTCTCCCGTGTCGCCTCGCAACGCCTTCAGATGGCGGCGGAGGGCACAGGGACGCTGGCCCTGATTGTGCGCCGCTGGCGCCGGCAGGTCGATGCCAAGGACTTTGGCCGCCCCACAGCCGCGTTTACCCGCTGGCGCGTCACCGAACTGAACTCAGCGCCTTTGCCGGTGCGCGGCGTCGGACGCGCGCGCTGGATGCTGGAGCTGATCAGGGCCCGCGGCGGCGAGTGCCATGATTTCGAGGTCGAGGCGTGTGACGGGGAGGGACGTATCCGCCTGTCCGGGGACGCACAAATGCCAAACACCTTGCGGGCCGCATCTTAACAGGAGGGAGACTATGCAGTTGTTTGAGACACCGGATGAACACACCCGATTAGCCCTGTTCGATGGGGCGGCGGTCCTGCTCACGGTCGCCCGCCATGAGCGCGACTACATGGCGTGTGTGCGCAAGTTCGGCCCCAAAGGCACGGTCTATTACGATGTGGCCGGCTACAGATACCACGCCGATGGCTCGCCCCTGCCGCAATTGCCGCGCGCGCCCCAGATACTCGACGTCGTTGATCTCTATCAGACCGATTACGCGGATATCGCATGAGTGAACTTGTCACCTGTGCGGGGAAGGTGGTGGCGCTGGCGCCCCTCGTCGCTATCGGGCCGGTATGGGGAAATGGCCTTTATGAAGACACGCATCTGGCGTTCCCGGTCCATATCCAGGGCCTGCCTCAAACCCTGTGGTTCCAGTCGGAGGATGGTACAGACGCGGAAAGGGCCGCACTCAGACGCGCGCATGCCCAACTCGTCGCCGCCTGGCGGCGCTATCACCTAAGGGATGGCGTATCGCCGGGCCTGTTCGACCTGACCCATCTTCTGATCAGTCTTCAGGCCATCTCAGCCGTCAGTCCCATCTATACGAAGACGGTCACTGTGGGCGGCTGGGGCAGCGTCAGCCGTCATCAGCCGATCTACGACATCCATGTGTCAGGCCTCAGCGAATCCATTCGTCGCTCAGCCTCTGTGGCCGTGCCGCTGGACGTCCTGACGGCTGAGCGTAGTGCCCTTCTGGAAGCCTGGGCCGACTGGGTCGATCCTCTCACGCGACAGGCGGTGTAGGGTGTCATGGCCCGCTACCTCAGCCTCTATCTGCCATTCTGGGGGACCGATCGTCTGCGCCGCGCTGTGGGACTGGACGCGCTGCCGCTTGAGCGACCCCTAGTTCTGCAGGGCAAGGTCGGCAGCCGACGCCTCGTCACGGCGGTCGATGCGTTAGCTCATCAGCGCGGCGTGCGAGCGGGCATGGCGGTGGCCAAGGCGCAGGTGCTGATCGACGGGCTTGAGGTGCGTGACGCTGAGCTGGAGCGCGACGCCGAGGCGCTGGAGACACTCGCCGTATGGGCCTTGCGTCTCTACTCACCCGTGGTGGCCCCTGATACACCCGACGGTCTGATCCTCGATATCACCGGCGCGGCCCATCTCTATGGGGGAGAGGCCGCTCTGGTCACAGATATACTGCGGCGTCTCGAGGCCCTTCACATCACCGCCTACGCCACGGTCGCGGATAGCTGGGGGGCCGCCCATGCCCTGGTGCGCTTTGCGGGTAAATCTTCGCTGATCATTGCACCGGGTAAGTCCACCGAGGCCATCCTGCCCCTGCCGGTTGCGGCGCTTCGCCTGCCGGCCGAGACGGTCGAGGAACTGCGCCTTATTGGTATCGACACGATCGGCGAACTGGCGGCCAAGCCGCGCGCCCCGCTGGCGCTGCGCTATGGTCCCGACCTGTGGCGGCGCGTCGATATGGCGTTTGGGCGACTGGCCGAACCCATTGAGCCCGTCCAGGTCCCCGAACTGATCTCGGTCGAACGCGCTTTCTTTGAGCCCATCGGGGCGCCTGACACCCTTGAGAAATATACCCGTCGTTTGACTGAATCCCTGTGCCTGAAACTGGAAGAGGCGGGGCTTGGGGCGCGACGGCTCGATCTGCACTTTGTGCGCGTCGATAGCCGCATCGAGACGATCTCCGTCGGCACCGCCAAGCCGGTGCGTGACGTCAAGCGCCTGTCGAAACTGCTGGTCGATAAGATCGAAACCGTCGAGCCGGGCTTCGGTATCGACAAAATGACCCTGTCAGCCCCTCTGGTCGAACCGCTGTGCTTCACGCAGGTGGCCACCAGCTTTGCCGCGCCCAGCCGCCCGGATGTCGAAGACCTGTGGGACACGCTCAGCAATCGCTATGGCGAGGGGCGACTTTACCGCGCCGTGGAGGTCGCAAGCGATATCCCCGAGCGCTCGGTCAGACGGATCGCGCCTTCGGCATCCGGGACCGGCTCCGCTCGCAATGCCCGCTATCGCCGTCCGGCGCGCCTTTATCGCCCCGAACCGGTGCAGGCGCTCGCGGCCTTGCCCGATCATCCGCCGCGCGCCTTTACCTGGCGCGGTCAGCGTTACAGCGTCGTCTGTGCCGATGGCCCCGAACGGGTCAAGGGCGAGTGGTGGGTCAGCGACGCCGAAACCGGCAAGGTGCGCGACTACTATATCCTCGAAGCGGCCACCGGCGAGCGCTTCTGGGTCTTCCGGGCCGGGGACGGCGAGCACACGGGCACCGGCTCTCTCAACTGGTATCTGCACGGGAAGTTCGACTGATGCAGCCACCTTACGTCGAGCTTCAGTGCGCGTCCTACTTCTCTTTCCTGCAGGGCTGTTCATCCCCAGATGAGCTGTTCGTGCGCGCACAGGCACTGGGTCTTGAGGCGCTGGCCATTGCGGATCGCAACACGCTCGCCGGTATGGTGCGCGCCCATGTGGCCGCCAAAGCCACGGGTGTGCGCCTGATCGTCGGCTGCCACCTTGATCTGAGCGATGGCTCTTCGCTGCTCGTCTATCCCACCGACCGGGCGGCCTATGCGCGCCTGTCACGGCTTTTGACGGTGGGCAAGGCGCGGGGCGGCAAGGGCCGGTGCGACCTCACCTGGCAGGATGTGGAGGACTTCAACGCGGGCCTGATCGGCATCTTCATTCCGGAAGAGGCCGATGAGGTCTGCGCCCAGCGCCTGCGTCGCTTCAAGACCATCTTTGCCGAACGCGCCCATGTGGCGCTGACGCTGCGCCGCCGGCAGGGGGACCATCTGCGCCTGCATGAGTTGTCGAACCTCGCGGCGAGGGTGCGCGTGCCCACCGTCATTACCAATGATGTCCTCTATCATGTCCATGAGCGCGACCAGCTACACGATGTGGTCACCTGCATCCGCCACAACTGCACCATCGACACCCTTGGGGATCTGCGCCACCGCTACGCCGATCGCTATCTCAAGACGCCGGAGGAGATGTATCGCCTGTTTCCGGGGTACGAGGGGGCATTAAGGCGCAGTGTCGAGATCGCCGATCAGTGCCGTTTCAGCCTCGACGAGCTTAAATACCAGTATCCGGAAGAGAAACTCCTGCCGGGACTGTCGGCCATCGACGCCCTCAAGAAACTGACCTGGGAAGGGGCGAAGCGGCGCTACCCGGAAGGCGTGCCGCAAAAGGTCATCGACCTTCTGCGCCATGAACTGACCCTGATCGAGAAGCTCAACTACGCGCCCTATTTTTTGACCGTCAACGCCATCGTCAACTTCGCCCGCTCGCAGGATATCCTCTGTCAGGGGCGAGGCTCGGCCGCCAATAGCTGCGTTTGTTTTGTGCTGGGCATTACGAGCGTCGATCCGGACCGCAATGATCTTCTCTTCGAGCGCTTCATCTCCGAAGAGCGGGGGGAGCCGCCCGATATCGATGTGGACTTCGAGCACCAGCGGCGTGAGGAGGTGCTGCAATGGGTCTATGAGACCTATGGCCGCTCGCACGCCGCCCTTACCGCCGTCGTCACGCGGTTCCGCACGCGCGGGGCCATCCGGGCCGTGCTCAAGGTGATGGGCTATCCCGAAGACACGATCAAGCTGATCTCCAAGCAGGTGACCCACTGGCACCGCGGCGGTATGACTTTGGCCGAGGCCGAAGGCTTAGGGCTCAATCTCAATGACCGGCGCCTGAAGCTCGCCATCGACCTGCACCTGTTGCTGATGAATGTGCCCCGGCATTTGAGCCAGCATCCGGGTGGCTTTGTCCTGACCCATGACCGGCTGGATGAGCTGGTGCCGATCGAGCCCGCACGCATGAAAGCCCGCCAAGTCATCGAATGGGACAAGGACGATATCGACGTGCTGGCCTTCATGAAGGTCGATTGCCTGGGGCTTGGCATGATGTCGTGCATGAAGCGCTCGCTCGATATGCTCGCTGAGGTCAAGGGCATAGAGCTTGATCTCGCCACCATCCCGGCCGAAGACCCGCGCACCTATGCCATGATCCGCAAGGCCGACACGGTCGGTGTCTTCCAGATCGAAAGCCGCGCCCAGCAGGCCATGCTGCCACGCACCAAACCACGGACCTTCTATGATCTTGTGGTGCAGGTCGCCATTGTCCGCCCCGGCCCCATCCAGGGCGGCATGGTCCATCCCTACCTGCGACGCCGAGAAGGCACGGAAGAGGTCACCTATCCCTCAAAAGAACTGGAGGCCATCCTCTCCAAAACCCTGGGCGTGCCTTTGTTTCAGGAGCAGGCCATGTCGGTTGTCATCAAGGCGGCCGGCTTTTCGCCTGGGCGCGCAGATATGGTCCGTCGCGCCATGGCCACCTTCAAACACACTGGCGGCGTCTCAAAATTCCATGACGAGATCGTGCAGGGGATGCTTAAAAACGGCTACACGCAGGACTATGCCGAGCAGATCTTCAGCCAGCTCGAAGGGTTTGGTTCCTATGGGTTTCCGGAGTCGCACGCCTATTCCTTCGCCCTGATCGCCTATGCCTCCTCCTGGATGAAATGCCATCACCCGGATGTCTTCTGTGCCGCGCTCCTCAACTCCCAGCCCATGGGCTTTTACGCCCCGGCGCAGCTGGTGCGCAACGCTCAGGAACACGGCGTGGAGGTCCGTCCGGTCTGCGTCAACGCCTCGCGCTGGGACTGTACGCTGGAAGAAACACACCGACCGGGACGCTATGCCGTACGTCTGGGCTTCCGGCTCGTCAAAGGGCTCAAAAGCGCGGACATCGCCAGGATGATCCTGCATCGCGGAGATTACCCCTTCACATCCATCCCCGATCTGTGGAAGCGGGCGCGCACGCCGGTGGCGACGCTGCGGCAACTGGCTAAGGCCGATGCCTTCTCTCCCGCTCTCGGTCTCAACCGCCGGGACGCGCTGTTTGCCATCCGCGCCCTGCGTGATGATCCTCTACCCCTGTTCGATCATCTGGAGGCGGGGGCAGGGGGGACCGCCGCAATGCCCGAACCGCAGGTGAGCCTCAAACCGATGACGGCCGGGGCCGGGGTGGTCGAAGATTATAATCATCTCGGCCTGACGCTTGGGACGCATCCGGTCTCGTTCCTGCGCGAAGAGTTGCGTCAACGCGGCCTGATGACCTGCGCGGACGCTATGGCCTCAAAAGATGGGTGCCGCGTCAGCGTGGGCGGCATGGTGCTCGTCCGTCAGAAGCCGGGCTCGGCCAATGGCGTGATGTTCATGACGCTCGAGGATGAGACCCGTGACGCCAATGTGGTGGTCTGGGAGAAGGTCGCTGCCGCCCACAAGGCCGCCGTCTATGGCTCGTCGTTTGTGGCCATCAACGGCTACATCCAGCGCGAAGGCGAGGTGGTCCACCTGATCGCGCGATCCGTCTTTGATCTCTCGCCGCTTCTGGCCAGTATCGGTGAGTGCGACACGCCCCTCAGCGTGCCCCGTATGCCCGGAGATGAGTTCCGCAATGGTGGGCCCGTACAGGATGCGCGAGTGGCCAGAGCGCAGGGCGGTGGCTGGGTGCAGAAGAGTAGGGATTTTAGGTGATGGGGGGGCGAAGTCGGGGGCTGGTTTTGGCCCATTGCAGTCATTTGCCGGATCGCGGAAGAGCAAATTACCGGACATTGCGAAGCTGAGCCTATCGCCATCCCTCACCTGACATTATGGCGATTCCGACCTATCTACTCTTGAGTTATAGGCGCTGGCAAACCTGGGGCGGTTCACACCGATGGTTCGAGCTCCTTGTCGCATCCTTCGATGTTTGCAGCGGCACGCTTAATCCGGCCGATTTACTCGATCCACCTGCCGACACTTTGATCCAACGCCGCTTCGTTTACGGCACTGTTAATGTCAGGTCGGCTCAGCGTGTCGGAATGTCGATTTGAACGGGCTGCAGGATGGACGTCAGGATCGGGGTATAGAGGTCGATATCCTGAGAAGGGGCCGACAAGGTCGCGACGAGGGCATACCGTGCCCTCTGGGCAAAGACACTCTCCGTCCGCCGCTCCTTCCACCAGCCGGAGACGGGTTTGACGCAAATCATATCCCGGGCGGCGAGACGGGCACCCGAGCCGCGCCACACGTCGCAGTGGAGAGATCCGGCGGCGATGCTATTGGCACCGAGCACCCAACCGGTATCTGCCGTCGTGATCCGTCCGAGGGGAGCGGGCTCGTCATCATTAACGCGATGCTTGAAGGCGCGGACGCTTTCGCCCGGTCGTTTGAGGTCGAAGCGCAAGCCATAGCTTTGATAGCGCTGAGGATCGACGGCAGCGGCGCGCCCCGGATTAGGGGCGACGAAATAGGAGAGGGTTACCTTAAGCTCGAAAATCTGATCAGCAAGGGCCCGTGATTCAAGAAGGGCCTTCGGCCAGGGCAGGTCAAAATAGTGGCAATCGTGGAACCCAACGCCACCGCTCTCACGCCGCCCATAGGGCTGTATGTCCTGCTGGACGATAATCGCCAGGTCGTTGGTCGCCGAGGATCGGGCGCGTTCATAATTGGGCACGCCGTACCCAAACTGGCGCACCAGCTTCAACCGGTCCCTCTGGGCAGGATTGTCGTTGAGCAACTGTTCCATGGCGGGCGTCCATTGCGCACTGTGCACCATTAGGGCGCGAATGGTTTCCGGCCAGTAATCAGGGTGATCGGCCTGTAGGCGGGCCGCCATACGAGAGGCAAGCGCGGTGGCCGCACTGGTCGCCGCAAAATTGACCAAGGGTGCGCGATCGACTTCACTGCCTGTCGTCAAAAGCTCAAGCGATGGACAATTCACGAGGGTGCGCCCGTCTGCCGACTGGGCGCGGTTGCCCGCCTCCATGACGATCTCGGGTTTGATAGGGGTCTTGCTCTGGCGCCAGCTCATGGAGTTTCGCGAGAACGGACTGACGCCGCCCGCGTCGGCGTGTGCCACGAAATCCCGCAAGCTCGGTTCGGCGATCACGGTCTTCTCGGTATAGCCGCCCACGGTGATGGCGTTCCAGGCCTGGGCCGGGTCCTCGATGGGGTATTGGTCCAAAGGCAGGTAGCGGGAGGCTTCTATATGGGCCGGACGGTTACCGGCTGAAATGAAAAATAGGCGCTTGGGTGCGGTTTCGTCGTCGCCGGCCATGAGGCCGGCTGCCGTACGGTCAATGATTGCGCTCCATGTGGTCGCGCGTTCACCGGATATATCTTCGTTGGTGACCGCCAGACAGAAGACGCGCCGTTGTGCCGGGTTCTGAATTTCTGCAAGGGATACGGCTGACTGGGTGATGGAACCCAGTTTTGTCAGGTCGTTAGGCGGAAAACCGTCTGCGGGGAGTATGCGTACCGATTCCAGCCTATGCGTAAGCCGGAGCTCGCGTTGATCCTGTAGGACCGCGAACAGATCTCCGTGGAGCGCGAGGCCGGCCATTTCCGTGCCGTGCGGCTCTTCGATACTGTCGGTGGGTACCCAGTTCGCGTCGACTGTCAAGAGATCGGCCACGGACAGAGCCGGTTCAAGCAACGCATGTGCCCGGTTCACTCCCTTGTCCAGCACGCAGACGCGGGGAACGTTCAGGCCAGGCCATCTGACGCGGGCCGCGTAGTCATCGACCCAGGCGTGCTGGTTGTCGGCCTGTTCGGCGACGAAGAAATGCGGGGTATCCGTTCCGCGCCGCAGCTCCGCGATGCCATTGGTCGCAATGAGCGCCATCTCGATGTCGACGCGACGGGCAAATACGAACAGGACGGTGAGGTCGGGAAACTGGAGCCATTGGTCTTCGGCCGCAAGGCGGCATTCAAGACGAGTGAAGGTATTGGACACCTCGGTTTCCAGACCCTTGTGACACCAGACCTCCCACCAGACAGAGGAAGGACGAACGGGCAGTAGCGAGAGCGGGTCAGTCCAGAAGGCTTCCAGGCGCGCCCGGCGAATGGCGTTTATCGGCTCGACATAGGATTTGTTCGGCGGGGCGTCGCTTTCACGCAGTGGGCCGGACCGATAATCTTCAAATATGGCCCTCAGCACCGGTACGGCCTCATCTGGTATGAAGACGACGGTAGTCGTGTCGTAAGTTTCCGGTTGGACCTTGGTCGCACCGCTTTGAATATGATCGCGCTTTCGTTCCAGTTTGGAAGGGGGCGCTCCCTTTTGCAGGTCGACCTCGTAATAGGCACCTGCTGCGCGGGTCAGGCCGTCGATGGGTAGCACTTGCGCCTGTGCACTCGTGAAAGCGACCTGCAACTGATCGATCAGGGCCTGGCCATGGTCCTCTCTGATACGAGGGGCGCTGCCGCCGCCGCGACTGTTTGTTCGCGCCTTGTAGGTGTTGTGTGTCAGCCGGTCCGAGATATCGAAGTGAGGCAAATCGTACTCAGACGGCATAGGGTCTCCTTAGCCCGCTGTCCTGTGCGTAAACGCCTCCTGCATGTCTCGGCGGGCTTGTAGACGCTGAACGAGCTGATCGGAGGTGATACTATCGCGTTCGTTGAGAATGGCAAATTTAACCGCGTCGCCTGCTGCCTTGGCGATTTCAGCCTGACTGAGACCCGCGGAGGCGTCGAGGACCTTTGTCCAGGCGATAGCCTTGATTTTAAAGGGGCGAACCGCGCTTTGAACGATCTTTTTGACCTCGTCCTGGGTGGGCAGGCCGAATGCGAGAACTGCGTCGAAGCGTCTTAACAGCGCCTTGTCCAAAAGCTCCGGGTGATTCGTGGCGCCGATGATCACGCTGTCGGTCGACGCCTCCTCCTCCATATACTGCAGGAAAGAATTCAGGACGCGTCGCATCTCGGCGACATCGTTGGAGGCGTCGCGCCGTCCGCCGACGGCGTCGAACTCGTCGAAGAGGTACACCCCGCGCCGTTTTGAGACCTCGTCGAAGATGAGACGAAGTTTCGCGGCGGTCTCCCCCATGAAGCGGGTAATCAACGTCTCCAGGCGGATGATGAAGAGCGGCAAGCCTAGTTGACCGGCCACGGCTTCCGCGGTCATGGTTTTGCCCGAACCGGGCGGACCGACAAACAGAATGCGGCGATTGGGCACGCGGCCATGTTCACGTAACCAGTTGCGGCGGTGCTGCTCCTGTACCAGTTCATCCAGGCTGGTCCGTAGCCGGGCGTCTACCACGACGTCTTTCAGGCCGTATCGCGCGTCGCGATGCGAGATCAGGCCTTCTAGTTCGCCCCGTGGCTTGGAGAACTGAATGGCGACCGGTCCTTTGGGCGTTGCCGCCTGGGCAGACTCGACCGCGCTTCGCAACGCGTCGGCGGTTGACCGATGGCCCTGGCGCGCTTCTGCGGCAGCCACCTGAAGGGCGATGGAGTAAAACTGCTCCTGATCGCCTTCGGCGTGGCTCTGCAACAGAGCAAGGATTTGCTTGGCGCTCGACACGGGCAGAGATTCTCTTATTTGCGTTAAATTAAGGGTAACGGGAATGGGCGGTGATGGCGAGGGTTTTATAGCGAACAGCCTGACATGTCCGGCTGACAAGACGTGTCAGCACCATCCAACCCCATCTGCTTGCAAGCGTTGCCGCAGGGAAACCGCCGAATGTCCGCTAATGGGATGGACCGGCTGCTTCCCTTGCGAAGTAGTCGGAGTAGACTGCTTGGCGCCACCCGGAGAAGCATCCCATGGATACGAACATTCCTGAGTTAGCGTCGATAGGCATAGATATCGGCAAGGACGTGTTTCACCTTGTCGGATTTAGTACAGATGGTCAGATCGTTCTTCGCCGTAAAATCAAACGGCTGGCTCTGACAGAGACATTTAAAAAGCTGCCGCCGTGTATCGTCGGCATGGAGGCCTGCCTCAGCGCGCATTTTGTCAGTCGCACCCTTCGACAGCTCGGCCACGAACCGCGCATCATCCCCGCTATTTACGTAAAGCCGTTTCTGAAGGGGCAGAAGAACGACTACAATGATGCCGAGGCTATAGCCGAGGCGGCTCTGCGGCCGAACCTGTCGACAGTGAGTGAGAAGACCCAGGATCAATTGGATCTTCAGGCCTGCCATCGCGTTCGCTCGCGGCTGGTGTCGCGGCGCACAGCGACGATCAATCAGATCCGTGCCTTCCTAATCGAGCAGGGCATCACGGTCAGGGTCGGTGTGCGTGCCTTACGTGACTCGCTCTTCGACATCTTGAACAACCGCGCAGATGAGATTTCGCCGCGTATGAGCCAACTCATCGTTGGCCTTTATGAAGACTGGTTGTGGCTCGATGAACGCATCGAGACCCTCAGCGGCGAGATCGAAGAAATCAGCCGGAATGAAGCCAACTGCCGTCGCCTGATGAGTGTGCCGGGCGTCGGGCCCCTGATCTCCACGGCGGTTGTTGCCGCCATTGGCACAGGTGAAGCCTTTGAACGTGGTCGCGACTTCGGTGCCTGGCTGGGGTTGGTACCCAAGCAGTTCAGCACGGGTGGCCGCTCTATTCTCGGGCGCATCTCAAAACGCGGAAGCCGATACCTTCGAACCTTGTTCGTACAGGCCGCCAATGTCCTCTTGATGAGGCCTCAAAATTGGCCGAAGTACAGCTTCGGAGACTGGCTCACCAGCGCCGCCACGCGGATGCACCGAAACAAGCTCGCCGCCGCCCTCGCCAACAAGCTGGCTCGGATCAGCTGGAGCGTATTGAGTACAGGAAAGGCTTTCGATACCCACAGAACCGAGATCGAGGCCGTATAGCATCGATCTCCACCCAGTTCGCGACTAAGACGACTGCATGGAACGGAACGATAAACGCGCCCTGAGCCTGAGCGCCCTAATGGCCGCTTGCCGGCCGATCCGCTAATGAGGCCAAAAGCGCGTGCGTATTCCCATCAAGGCCACGGCTCGCATGCCGATCAACAGGCCGGATACATATAAGCGACTTCTGCTATTCATGCGAAATCTTACTTGCGATCGGCAGCCGGTCCATACAATTGGGCGCGAGGGTGCCAAAGGCCGCAGGCCTAGTTATGGCGTCGTGGGGGGCAACGGGCGGACGTCTAGATGTACGGCCAGGTTTTTCTGCTCATTCTTGAGTCTGACGTAAATGTTTCCCTGTTCATCTGTATATAACAAACGGCAAACTTCCCCGTGGCCAATTCGCGTGACGCAAACGGCGCTTGAGCGCGCAATCCAAATTCCGTGAATGGGCCCCCGTCCGTAAAGCACATAGCTACCATCGCGTCGGAACACCTCCGCCATGTCGCAGCACTGTGGTCCGGCGGATGTGTCACTTAACCGGTGCCTGATTTCATCGTTACTCAACGAGCGTAGTTCAGAAATGGGCCTTGGAGACTTGTTTGGATCTGCAAATGCTGCCGGGCAGGTCAGCAGGGTCAGTTTCAAGGTCAGAATAAACCACTTCAAGCTATTTCCCTTTCGGCAGGGCAGAATTATTGACTGCTAAATTGCACGCGGTAAAACGATAAATTTTCAGGGAGAAGTGCTGAGAAATGCCTTCTGCGATGGGCACAACGTACATCCGCTAACGAGCCGAAATTTGCAATTAGTCACAGCGGCAGTCCTATTTCCCCTTCGGGCGCGAAGATGCCTAACCGATCGGATGGATTGCCATGCCGGGTCGCCGGGGATAGTCGCCCACGCGCCTCCTCATTTTCAGGCGCTAGCGCGAGAGCTAAAGTGAACTCCTGCCTGGCAATTGAGGGATTTACCTTTCCAAGCCGAAGGTGGGCTTCAGCGTTTTCCGGCTCTTCCTGTATCCAATCCTCACAAGTCGGCAAAACAATCGACGTGAGAAGAGGAGATGGAACGATACTGAGCCGCAAGGTCTCAAGGATCCAAAGTGACAGGTCTAGGCGCGCATTGAGTGGCCAATCGAAGCCATGATTTATACAACGGAACCAAGGGATTCCTGCGGCGAGGTCAAAGGTCTGAGTGAGCGATCGTGAAGCTGATGGCTCTTTCAGTGGCACGTTCGGCTAGTAGCTCGGTCATGCGACGGAAGATATCAGCTTGGGTGGCCTGGTATTGCCTGTCCTTGAGATAGGCGCTTAGGCTGGCTTCGATGCCTGCAGAAACGCCCGTGTCCAGGTCGTCATCGAAGTGATCGTCAAGCGCCATAGCCTTCATGATCGCAGAGGCAAATGAGATGAGGCCCATGCCGGTAATGGCCAGTAACCAGTAAGCAGCAGGCAATGTTTCAATCGGCAGCTTGTGAGCGTAAAAGCGTTCGGTCATGAATATGGCCGTAGCGACAGACAAAGCGACGTATATGGCTAGCCCGATCAACACAAAAGTGCGTTTAGAGAGTCCGAAGAAAAGATCGCCGGGTTGTCCCCATCTGAAATAACGCCCTCTGAATAGGGCTTCGGCTCGTTGGCCGCGGACAGCGATTTTTATATTGAAAATCTGATCCTTGACGACTGCGTTATTGGCATGAGCCCGTGCGCGCAGGTGCAGGCAGTAGCTACACAGACGGGTTAACTTGCAACGGATTTGGTCTGTATTTTCACGCGCCGAGTGAGTCGCCCGCAGGCGCGCCATCGTTTCCAGCAACCGGCCGAGGACGGACAGGATGCGTTCTTGGCGCAGGGCGATCTGCGCGCCCAATGCCGTCGCCATAGCCACCATCTCGGCGGCAAAACCTTCGCGATAGGAATGGTGCTTCAAGCGAACGCGTTGCTCAATGAGTAGGCCTATCAGAAAGAGTATAATGGCAAGGAGGCAGGGCAGGGTGGGTGAGATGACGCTCAGAAACTGGTAGGTGGCCTGCTTTGTTGCGATTAGTCGCGCGATTAAGGTCTCGACCAGAGGCGTCGTCCAGGCCATGGCAAACCACAAAACGGGTTGCGAAAAGTGCCACAGCTTCAGGCTGCTTTTTCGACGACGTACGGTGACGTAATAGGTTGAAAGCTGTGCGTTGACGTGGGTCGTAAAGCGCCAGACGGTATCGCGCAGGTCTTTGTCGTTTCGTGGATCGAGGCGATCACCCGGAAAGCGGCGATCATACGCTTGCAGGCGCTTGCGAAACCACACGGCCGGACACGTATCCTCACACCCATCGAGTGAGGGAAGCGGTTCGCTGGGCACTTCGTCCGCGGGCAAAGGTGTTAGTGGCTGTAGGAATGATTCCTCGAAGGCGGTTGCGGCTTCCGTGTCTGACAGGAGGTTTAAATAAACATCTGCACTGAGGAGAGAATTACATTCCAAATCGGCATTTAGCGCGGACTGTGTATACTGAGAAGTTAACAAATCATTTGAAACGACCTCATCAATATGTCTGTAGATGCCATCTGTCAGGCATCTTTGATATAGAGTCTTAACGTCTCTGTTGCTCAGCATGATGACACCTGCCGATCTTATAAATACGTGCGGAGGGGCGATCCTCCTGAATCCCTATGCAGTTCGGGCTGGGTGTTTTTACGGTAAATATTTTTTTAATTTTTTCTCGTTCCGGGCGTGAAAAAGTTGGCGTTCGACTGCATAGGTATATGTAGGAGGGTTGTGCCATGACAAAACTTCCATCCGCCGATACGGTGCCGACAGGGCCACTTCATTCGGCTGAGTCATCCTTGCCTGTAGGGTTTGACACGTCGGCCGCACTGGCGAAGACGGTCCCTCCCGATGAGCCGCGTAAGTCGCGACCGCCGGATAGGGCACTCCCCCTATTTGATGACAAGCTTCTCCTTCGATTGATGGGAAAACTTGGCGCGTACGCCCGCTATCAGATCAAACTTTATCCATGGAAGTACTGTCCGCCGCCTGACCCGGACGATTTCGTTCAAGACGCCATTCTCGATGCCTTTGCCAACGTTTCCGGAGGCATGGTGAAGCGGATATGGAACATCGAGCGTATTGATTTGGAAACCTTCGCTAGAGGCCACATCCGAAGTCGTATAAATATGCTGGTGCATTCTGCCAGAGCTACGACCACCACGCATACAGATGAAGTCGAAACCTATCAGGACACCTCCAATAGATTTAAAGGTCAATATTTGGACGAGTATATCGTCATCAGTGACCTGAGAATAGATTTGCTCAATGCATTTAGTAAAAATCAACAAGTTATGGCGGTCCTTCGGATCGTTATAAGAGACGTCCATTATAGCTGCACCGCAATAGCGCGCGAACTGCAATGGGATCCAAAACAGGTTCAGAGAACCTGGCTCCGTATTGCTTCAGTAGCACGAAACATAAGTAACTAAGGTGTGATCATGTCCACTCTAACTCACAATAGCGACCTATTGGTCTCCTCCTCAGAGGAAGATGTCGTACGCGTTTCGGTACTTGAAGAATCCATGCCTTGGGAGGACCTGGAAGAGCCGGTCACGACGTTCGCCTTTGAATCCTTGGTCGACAAACTTCAGGCCTTGCGTGACGCCTGTCCTGACCCTGAGAGAGCGGTCAGGCTGTTCAATAGGTCGCTGCGAAAACCTGAGGATGCGGAACCGTCTGCGGGGCCTGCACGTAAAGCGAAGCCTGTCCTGAACAGTCATACAGGGACCGACAACGGGACGTCCAAGCCGCCGCCGAATAAGCCCCTTACTGTGAGAAAGAAGGAGGCTCCGGAATTCAGATTGGTCAAATCTGTGGTTACGGATCCGCGTCTTGACGCCAAACTGACCAATTTTGGCAAAAAGACGCTCGATGACCGCTATCTTCTGCCGGGTGAGACTTATCAGGACATGTTCGCCCGCGTTGCGACGGCCTATTCCGATGACTCCGAGCACGCCCAGCGAATATACACCTACATGGCCAATCTGTGGTTCATGCCGGCTACGCCTATCCTGTCGAACGGAGGCGCCAAGCGCGGCCTGCCCATCTCCTGCTTCCTCAACTCGGTGCCCGACTCGCTCGAAGGCATCGTCAGCGTGTGGAATGAGAACGTGGCGCTGGCCTCGAACGGCGGTGGCATCGGCACCTATTGGGGCGGCGTGCGCTCCATCGGGGAGCGGGTTAGGGCCGGGGGGCAGACGGCAGGTATTATTCCATTTGTTCGGGTAATGGACTCGCTGACGCTGGCCATCTCCCAAGGTAATCTGCGGCGTGGTTCGGCTGCCGTCTATATCGACATCCATCACCCGGAAATCGAAGAATTCCTCGAAATCCGCAAGCCGTCGGGCGACTTCAACCGCAAGTCTCTCAATCTCCATCACGGTATCTCGATTACTGACGAGTTCATGTTGGCAGTGCGAGATGGTAGCCCGTTCGGACTACGCTCGCCCAAATCCGGCGAGATCATGCGGTTGATCGACGCGCGCGCCCTGTGGCAGAAGATCCTCGAAATCCGCATGCAGACGGGTGAACCCTATCTGATCTTCGCCGACACGGTGAACCGGTCCATGGCCCCGCACCAGCGTGAGTTGGGCCTTAAGGTCAAGCAATCGAACCTGTGCGCCGAAATCATGCTGCACACGGGTAAGGACCATCTGGGGCATGAGCGCACAGCCGTGTGCTGCCTGTCCTCGGTCAATGCCGAAACCTTCCTCGAATGGCGCGACGAACCGCGCTTCATCGAAGACATCATGCGCTTCCTCGACAACGTGCTGGAAGACTTCATCCAGTCGGCCCCGGACGCCATGTCGGCGGCCGTCTATTCGGCGCAGCGCGAACGCTCGGTCGGCCTCGGCCTGATGGGCTTCCACTCCTTCCTGCAATCGCAGGGCGTGGCCTTCGAATCGGCCATGGCCAAGTCGTGGAACATGCGCCTGTTCAAGCACCTGCGCCGCGAAGCCGACAAGGCCTCGGTCAAGCTGGCTCAGGAGCGCGGGCCCTGCCTCGACGCCGAAGAACGCGGCGTGATGGAACGCTTCTCGCACAAGCTGGCCATCGCCCCCACCGCCTCGATCTCGATCATCTGCGGCGGCACCTCGGCAGGTATCGAGCCGATCCCGGCCAATATCTATACGCACAAAACCCTGTCGGGCTCGTTTGCAGTGAAAAACCCCTTCCTGCAAAACCTGCTGGCCGAAAAGGGTCTCGATACGCCGGAAACCTGGGACTCCATCGTCGAACACGAAGGCTCGGTGCAGCACATCGACGCTCTCAGCGAAGACGAAAAGGCCATCTTCAAGACCGCCTTCGAAATCGACCAGCGCTGGGTGGTGGAACTGGCCGCCGACCGTGCGCCGGAAATCTGCCAGTCGCAATCGCTCAACATCTTCCTGCCGGGTGATGTCGATAAGTGGGACCTGCACATGCTGCACTGGACGGCGTGGGAACAGGGCGTCAAGTCGCTCTACTATCTGCGTTCCAAATCGGTGCAGCGCGCCGCGTTTGCTGGCTCGGAAGGCAGGGGCAGGATATCGACGTTGGGGGTAGGCAAGACCGATTATCAGGAGTGCTTGACCTGTCAATAGATGTTGCTTTGAGGCATGTCCCGAGGTCAGAGTGAACTGCTCCGAGTTTGCCGGGGGCTCTACTCGGGAGTAGATTGGTCGGGGCCGTCGCGATGTCTGCTTACGGGTTGCCTATGGGCTAGACCTCGCAATGACCGCTAATGGGATGGACCGGCTGCTTCCCTTGCGAAGTAGTCGGAGTAGACTGCTTGGCTCCACCCGGAGAAGCATCCCATGGATACGAACATTCCTGAGTTAGCGTCGATAGGCATAGATATCGGCAAGGACGTGTTTCACCTTGTCGGATTTAGTACAGATGGTCAGATCGTTCTTCGCCGTAAAATCAAACGGCTGGCTCTGACAGAGACATTTAAAAAGCTGCCGCCGTGTATCGTCGGCATGGAGGCCTGCCTCAGCGCGCATTTTGTCAGTCGCACCCTTCGACAGCTCGGCCACGAACCGCGCATCATCCCCGCTATTTACGTAAAGCCGTTTCTGAAGGGGCAGAAGAACGACTACAATGATGCCGAGGCTATAGCCGAGGCGGCTCTGCGGCCGAACCTGTCGACAGTGAGTGAGAAGACCCAGGATCAATTGGATCTTCAGGCCTGCCATCGCGTTCGCTCGCGGCTGGTGTCGCGGCGCACAGCGACGATCAATCAGATCCGTGCCTTCCTAATCGAGCAGGGCATCACGGTCAGGGTCGGTGTGCGTGCCTTACGTGACTCGCTCTTCGACATCTTGAACAACCGCGCAGATGAGATTTCGCCGCGTATGAGCCAACTCATCGTTGGCCTTTATGAAGACTGGTTGTGGCTCGATGAACGCATCGAGACCCTCAGCGGCGAGATCGAAGAAATCAGCCGGAATGAAGCCAACTGCCGTCGCCTGATGAGTGTGCCGGGCGTCGGGCCCCTGATCTCCACGGCGGTTGTTGCCGCCATTGGCACAGGTGAAGCCTTTGAACGTGGTCGCGACTTCGGTGCCTGGCTGGGGTTGGTACCCAAGCAGTTCAGCACGGGTGGCCGCTCTATTCTCGGGCGCATCTCAAAACGCGGAAGCCGATACCTTCGAACCTTGTTCGTACAGGCCGCCAATGTCCTCTTGATGAGGCCTCAAAATTGGCCGAAGTACAGCTTCGGAGACTGGCTCACCAGCGCCGCCACGCGGATGCACCGAAACAAGCTCGCCGCCGCCCTCGCCAACAAGCTGGCTCGGATCAGCTGGAGCGTATTGAGTACAGGAAAGGCTTTCGATACCCACAGAACCGAGATCGAGGCCGTATAGCATCGATCTCCACCCAGTTCGCGACTAAGACGACTGCATGGAACGGAACGATAAACGCGCCCTGAGCCTGAGCGCCCTAATGGCCGCTTGCCGGCCGATCCGCTAATGAGGCCAAAAGCGCGTGCGTATTCCCATCAAGGCCACGGCTCGCATGCCGATCAACAGGCCGGATACATATAAGCGACTTCTGCTATTCATGCGAAATCTTACTTGCGATCGGCAGCCGGTCCATACATTCGGGCGCGAATGAGACCTTGGGAAAAGGCAATGGGGGCATAAAATGGGACACGCTTTTTTCAAATGCGCACGGCAATAATCTGAATTTGCAACTTTTGCGGTAATATGCTATTTGGTATCTCTTGAGGCGGCTCAAAGGGGGGGAGCTCATGGCGACATTCGATTGGTTAGATAGCAGTCGCTATAACGCGATGGCGGGGACGGATAGGGTTGGCTGGGCTTGGGCTTGGCTCAAGCGGAACCCAGATTACCAAAAGGGCTTGCAGGGGCAGGACAGCGGACCGGTACGATCGGGACCCGGCGACGTAAGGGTCATTAGAGGACGCATGGCCGCCGATGCAGCTCGTTGGGGGGTATCCTTTCGTCGGTGAGCGCTACGGTCAGGAGCTACACGAGAAAGTCTTCTGGCGACCCGACTGGGACAAATCTGTCCTACTTGTCCGCACGTTACCAGCGTTCACCACTGAGAACGCGTTTGACCTCCACATGTATGGGAAGCTGGCGACAGTGCTTGTCATGGAGGAAGGGTTCGAGGTCGTCTTGTTGACTGACGGGGTCCACCATCTCCAGCTTTTCATTCTTGAAGGTACGGTTCTAAAAGGACCCGTCTATCTTCGTTATGCTCTTTCCGGCTTTAAACACCTAGAGACCCGTATTCTGAGCCTTCGAAGATTGGTTGGGTTACACCAGCAAGGGCGCTTCCTCCCTAAGCTTTACCGAATTGATACGAAGGCTGAACGATGGGTAGCCGCCGCACGCGCTCATGACGCATGGCGAGCAGGATTGAGCCAACGAGACATCGCAATAATGCTCTACGGGGAGACGGCTCGCGACGACTGGGTAAACGGTTCTGACTTTATGCGCTTAAGAGTTCGCAGGCTGCTCAGCTACGCAAAACAGATGATTGATGGTTCCTATCGCGGGCTCTTAGACTGAAACAGGTGAATCATTTTTTTCTGACCGTGGCTTCAGCAAAATCAATCAACATTTCCAGTTGCGTATCGTTTAGCTCGCGGGCCGCAGCGAGGAGGGCTTCGACTTTGGCTGACCGCTCCTCAGTCTCAAATTTCAACAGCAAGTTCGGAGTCGTCTTTAAAACACGTGCTATCCTGACCAACGTTGCCAGATCTGGTTCGTTTCTCCCAGTGACATAATGGCCATATCTCCGAGCGTCTAAGCCTGCTCTCTCTGCAACTGTCGCGTTAGAAAGTCCAAGCGCTTTCGCGCGATCCTTCAATGTCGTTCCAAAGCTATCCATAAGAACAAAATGTTCTTTTTGCCCCCTTAATTACATGAATTTATTGTAGATATCTCAGTACAATATGTAGTTCCGTGTGCTATTTTTTTGACGCGCTATCCGCAAAAGAAATTAGCATCTTTATTTGATCATCGCTGAGTGATTTGCAGACCTCGGTGAGCTGCTCTATCAAAAGTGACCTTTCGCCTTCATCAAACCCGAGCAAAATGTTAGGAGAAGTGTTTAACGCTATCGCTATTTTGACAAGATTTTCGTAATTGGGGCGGCTGCGGCCACTTATATAATGGCCATACCGGCGAGTATCCAACCCACATAATTTTGCAGCCTCCGCATTTGAAATGCCCAAGGCTTTTGATCTTTCTTTCAGTCTCTCAGCGAAGCGGATCATCAGAACAAAATGTTCTGAAATTCCCGGTTGCGATATGTACAAGTTGGTCCGTTTAATCTACAAAGTGTTCCATTAAAACGACTTAAAGGGCGTTGAAGATGGTGCACGTTTTCGACCCGGATCGTAGGCAAGGTGCCTGCCACCTTGTCCAACCGAGCAACTGGGTGCGCGGTGTTGACCGTTGGTTCGCAGACTTCGTTGTGGTCCATGAGCGCAGTTATCTGCGGCTGGCCCGGCGGATGATGGGGGATGCCGAGGCGGCGCGTGATCTGTTGCACGATGCCTACGCCAATGTGCTGGACGGGGAGGGGTGGCGCTCGATTGAAAACCCTCGTGCCTATGTCATGCGCACCATCTTCAATCTGGGGGTTCAGCGCATTCGTCGCGCCCGGGTGGTGGCGTTTCAGGCCCTGCCGGACTTTGAGACTTTGGAGTTTTCTTCGTCCGAGCCTGATGGCTTTCAGGCCGTGGCCATACGCGAGCAGTTGAAGGTCGGCTTGGCCGCCCTGAATGGGCTGCCCGATATGACGCGACGCGTGCTGATGATGCGCCGTTTGGAAGGGCTGCCGGTCAAAGAGATCGCCCGGCTTTTGGGCATGACGGTCAAAGGCGTGGATTACCACATCGCCCGCGGCGCCTATCAGTTCTCCAAGGCGGTCGAAGCGGCCGGGCTGGAAGGCCTTGGGCCGCTCGCGCAGGGCGGCGTCGTGGGCACACCGCGCGCCCTCCGTCGGTCTTCGCGCGACAGCGATTAGACTGTAACCCTGAATTGAATTATGCTCTGATCGACAGCGCGCCCGGCGCGGTTTCGGGCCCTCAAAGGGGGGCAAACGCATGACATCCGAATCTTCGACATCCGTCGATGACATTATGGAGACCGCCTCACAGTGGTTTGCCCGCATGGACAGCGGCGAGGGCGATCAGGCCGCCTTCGAGGCCTGGCGTACCGCCGACCCGCGCCACGCGGCCGCCTTCGCCCGCATCTACGCCTCCATGCGCCAGATGGAACGCCTGCGCGGTCTGGCCGATCCGGAGCCGGTTGAGGTTCAGGTATCGGCTCCGTTGGCGACGCGGCGGCGCGTGTTGCAGATAGGCGGCGCAGCCGCCGTTGTGACGGTCGCCTCATTGGCGGGCATGGCCCTGTTCGCCCTGACCAGTGGACGCGTCGAAGCCGCCACCCGCGTCGGTGAGCGCAAGACCGTGGCCTTCCCCAATGGCGGTGAGATCGAACTGAACACCGACAGTCGGGCGGCCTGGAAGATCAAAGGCGACGAACGAACCTTGTGGCTGAAGCGCGGGGAAGTCGCCGTGAAGGTTCCGGTGTCCGGCCGCGGCCTTGAGCTGAAAGCCGGACCGCATGCCGCGTCGCTGGGGCCCGGAGAATACATCGCCCGGCTGCGCGACAACTCACTCGACATCATCAGTCTCGCCGGCACCGCCACCGTATCCCAGGAAGGAGCGGCGCCCTTGCGCGTGAACGCCCATCAGGCGGCCATCCTCATCAAAGGGCAGGAGCGGGTCCGGCCCGTCTCGACCAACGATCTCGATTTTCTCACCGGGTGGCGCACCGACGAACTGGTGCTCAACGGTCAGGTCCTCAGCGAAGTCGTCGAAGAATATAACCGCTATCTCGACCGCAAGATCATCATCGCCAATCCGGAACTCGGCGCCATCCAGCTGGGCGGCCGTTTCACCAACCGCGATCCGGCTCGGCTTCTGGCCGGGCTTGAAATCTCCTTCGGCATCCATGTGACGCAGCAGGACAACACCATCATTCTTTCGCGATAGTCAGCGTTTTCCGTGTAGGGATCAAATCCAGCGTAAAAGTGTAGGGTAAGCCCTCGTATTTTTATCAAGCGGTCCAGTGTCACACGAGTGACATATCAATCAGGGGATACCGCTATGTCCGTTTCACGCACCACACTCCGTAACCGCGTCTCTGTCTGCACCCTGTCACTGGCCCTCTTCCTCGGCACCGCCGGGGCCATCGCCGCCGAGGATAGAAAAGTCTATGTCATCGAGGCCCAGTCCACGGCGGCGGCGCTCAACGCCTTTGCACGTCAGTCGGACCTCCAGCTCATGTTCGACTACGCCGAAGCCGCCCGCACCACCGCTCCGGTGCTCAAAGGCAGCTACACCCGCAAGGAAGCGCTGGCGATCCTTCTGGCCAATACGCGCTTTGAGGTGGGCTCGGAAGACGCGGCCGTCATCTATCTAAAGGTGTCGGAGAGACAAGGCAGTACAAGTGCCACCGCTGTCGAACCCGAACCCACCGAAGTGATCGTGACCGGGACGCGCATTCGTGGACGCGAACCGACCTCGCCGGTCACTCGCCTGACGCAAGCCCAGATCCAGATGGGTGGGCACGCCGATCTCGGAGAAATGGCCCGCGCTCTTCCTCAAAATTTCGGGGGTGGGGCCAATCCCGGTATCGCCGTCGGGACGCCGGACCTGCGCAACAGCAACAATAACGCCGCCTCCACCTTCAATCTGCGGGGCCTCGGTCCCGACGCGACCCTGACGCTTCTGAACGGCAATCGTCTGGCCTACGACTCCATCGGTCAGGCCGTGGACGTCTCCGCCGTTCCGCTGGCCGCCGTCGATCGGGTGGAGATCGTCACCGACGGGGCCTCAGCCCTCTATGGCTCCGATGCGGTCGGCGGCGTCGTCAATATCCGGCTCAAGCGTGATTTCGAGGGTGTGGCGGTCGCCGCCCGCTACGCGGCGTCCACCGAAGGCGGGAACGCGCAGAAGGGGGTGTCCCTGACCGCCGGACGCGCCTGGACCGACGGTGGCTTCCTGATCGCGGCCGACCTCAGTGCCCACTCAGGCCTCTACGCCCGTGACCGGACATATACCCGAACCCTCGACGCAACGACGACCCTGATCCCGCAACAGGACGCGCGACTTCTCGTCCTGACCGGCCACCAGCGTCTGACATCGGCCTTGTCCTTCAGCATCGATGCCCTCCTGAGCGAGCGTAAATCCCTGTTCACCAAGGCCAACGACGTCGGCGTCACCTACCTCGACAACGGCTCCAGGGAGACCCCGCGTGTGCGCTCCTACAGCCTCTCTCCACGCCTGAGCCTTGACCTGGACGGGGGATGGCAAACCTACTGGAGCGCGACCGTCGCAGAGGACAAGACCGAACTGCATACCGACGCCTATCTTGCGTCCACGCGCACCGCGACCTATCCGGGCCGCTACCTCAATCGGACTGTGGTGAGTGAAGTCGGGGGCGAAGGTCCGGTGTTTTCGACGGCGGCCGGTAGCGCCCGGCTGGCTCTGGGAGCCGGGTACCGCAAAATCGATCTCGACGGCTATCTCGCCTTTGAATACGTCAGCGGCTTCTCCATCGTCGCGACGGACTTCAAACGCGGGCGCACCTCTCACTACGCCTTCGCGGAACTGTTCGTGCCGGTCGTCTCCGCCCTTCAGGACGTACCCGGCGTGCGTCAGCTATCGCTAACAGGGGCGGTTCGAACCGAGCGCTACAGCGGTGCCGACAGCGTCACGACCCCCAAGATCGGAGTGGTCTATGCGCCCGTCAACGGCGTGGACCTGAAGGTCTCGTGGGGCAAGTCCTTCAAAATGCCGACCCTCTATCAGAGCTACAGAGGCGAATTGCCCTATCTGATGGACACCAGCCTCATCAGCACGACCACGCCCGCGGGCAGCACCTTCCTCTACCTCGATGGCGCCAACGAGCACCTCGACCCCGAAACCGCCGAAACCTGGGTGGCGACCGCCGCCCTTCGACCGGGTAGCGTGCCGGGCCTTCGGCTGGAACTCAGCGCCTTCGATATCGCCTACCGCGACCGCGTCATGCAACCCATCCTGTCCCTGTCCGGCGCCCTGCAGAACCCGGCCTACGCCGGGTCAGTGTTTCTGAACCCGACACCGTCGCAGGTTGCCGCAGCCATTGGGGACATGGCGCGCTTGCGTAACTACAGTAGCGGTGTCTTCGACGCGGCGAAGGTGGTGGCGATTGTCGATAACCGTGAACAGAACGTGTTTCGGCAGGCGATTTCCGGCTATGACCTCTCCGTGCAGTATGGAAGGCCGTGGCAGGGGGGCAGTCTCGGGATCAATGGCACGCTCAGCTACCTGAAAAGCCGTCAGACGCTTGACGCCAATGGCGCCGGCGAAACCCTGGCCGGAACGATCTTCAACCCGCCGCATTGGCGTGGACGTTTCGGTGCCAGTTGGCAATCGGACAGCCTGACCCTCGCAGGGTTCGCCAACTATGTCGGTGCCTTCGACGACGATCGCTTCGGAAGCCACCGCCATATCGCCGCGCAGACAACCTACGATGCCACCGTGCAATATCGCTTCACCGGTGCCACCGATCGCGGCGTTTCGGTCTCACTTTCCATTCTCAATCTGTTCGACGAGACACCGGAAACCATCCGCACGGCAGCCGCCTTCTATGTGCCCTACGACGCCACCAACCACGCGGCCTCTGGACGCGTCGTCTCCCTCACCTTAGGGACGCGCTGGTAACATGACCTTCAAACTCTGGTGGGCAGGCGCGGCGATCGCCGCGCTTGCCGGGCCGGTCGCTGCCTTGGCGGCCGACTGCGACACTCTGCCCCCTTCAGTGCCGGCGACCGACACGCCCCGGACGGTGAGCGCCGACGATCTGCTTCGTCTGCGCGATATCGGCCCTCCGGGAGAACTCGCAGGCCTTCCCGGCAATCTCGGCGTTTCCCCCGACCATAAGCACGTGGCCGTGGTGTTACGTCAGGCTGATCCGGACCAAAACCGATACTGCACGGGGCTTTTCGTCGTTCCCTTGGACGGCGCAGGGCAGGTACGCTTTCTCGGGTCGGCCGGTGAGCCTCTTTACGCGAGCATCAACTTCTGGGGTATTCCCGACTACCCCAGCGGAGCGACCGTGCCGATCACCCCCAAATGGTCGCCCGACGGCAAGAAGATCGCCATTCGGGTGCGTGAGGCGGGGCGCATTGCCGCCGCTGCACCGGTCGCTTTGCCAATTGAGTTGACATTGGGAGCAAATGCGCAAACTGGAATAACTGTGTACCATGGCGTAAAAGGCTCAGCGAGTATTTACTCGGGAATTACAAATAATATGACCCTTCGGGCCGCTCAGCATGGAGTGAAGTTCGACAGCCTTGAAACGGTCGCGGAAGGACTTACAAGAGGTCAAGCCCGTGCGATTGAACAGGCGTTAATAGTGCGCAGTAAAGGGATTAACATAAGAAATTCTATTAGCCCGAATCACCCGTATTACAAACAAGCGGTGGAATGGGGTGAGGGCGCACTAAAAAGTATGGGATATTGAGAATGGTTGCCACTAACTTTCAGTACATAAAGAAATCCAACAAACCACTATCAGTTGGTGATGTGTTTACTTTTAATGTAGCGGGAGTTGGTTTTCTTTATGGATCCGTTATTTTTGCTAATATTGATTTTCCAAATGCGCCAACGCCCGGATCGAATCTCATATATATATACAATATGGTGACCGATGGTATCTGTTTAGATTTGCCGTCCCTAAAACCTAATAATCTGCTGTTGCCGCCTATTTGGACAAATCGAATGGCGTGGACAAAAGGATTTTTTCAGAACATTGGAGAAATCAATTTGGATGCTGAAACTACTTTAAGGCGATATTGCTTTTACAGTGTGCTTCGAAAGGCACATGTTAATGAAGTTGGTGACTTGATACCAGCGAAGGTGGAGCCTTGCGGGACGTGGGGCTTGGCTAGCTATCGGCTTATAGATCAAATGGTTAGCGATGCGTTAGGTATAGAGCGTGCTCGCGAAGGGTAGAGTTTGATGGGAAAATGAGCGCACATTCTCTTGGAATGTATGTCGATATTCAGCTTGGTGACCAAACAAGGAATTGGATTTTCTCGGCTGCAAGACGATCCCGCCTTTTTGGCCCGCATGCGGACTACGAACGCGTTCCATTTTTTCATGCCCGCGCGTTTTTCGGGCATATAGTTCCAACGGTCGTAGTTCTTCGAACTTACATCCTGAAGGGCATGGTTCTGCAAGCGATCTCGTATTTCCTTCGTAACGCCGGCCTTACCCGCGAGGCTCTTCGTCAGGTCTTCACCAGAACCATCACCGAGACTTCGATCCAAGCTTGGGTCGATGTATCCAGGTTGATCCACTCGGCATTTCCGCAGGGCCCAATCCCTAAGGAGACGTCGCCCAGATGAAACTTTAGGGTGCTTTTGCTATATTTTACAGAATTTTACTGATGGGCACCGGTAGTCATAAAAAATTTAGTGGGGAAAAGAAACGCAAGACGCGAACATTGGCCTTCACAAGTGTGTATTAACAATCTGCAACGCGGAACGAAAAGGTGGGCAACTATCCAGCTATCCGTCGAAACGGCGGTACGGTATAATGAGGCCGTAATAAGCAGCAAATGGAATGGCAACATTTCGTAAATTTCAAACTTTCAATTCCTCGGGGCTATAATCAACATGCGAGTTTGAAAAGATTGGAAACAGGAAAGGTTCTTGAGATCAGAACCCTGATATCTGGGCCGCCCTCGTGATCTCGCACGGCTGGAGAAGGCCCGCCCGCATCCATAATTTTCCCAGTGCTCACATTAAGCTTGGGCGATCCAGGTCCAGACGGGTGCATACCGGCATCTAAGGGGTACAGACGGGCTATCTGCGATTCCCGGTGAGACCGCCATCATAGCGCAAGTCGTTCTCGGACCTGCGCCATGACCCCCACCAAACTCCTGATCGGCCAAATTCTGATCGTCCTCGCCGTCGCGGTGCTGGGCGTGTGGGCGGCCACCCAGTGGGCAGCGGCGCAACTGGCCTTTCAACCGCAACTGGGCGCGCCTTGGTTCGTCGCCCTGGGTGCGCCGGTCTATCGCCCATGGCAGCTCTTCGTGTGGTGGTTCCACTTCGAAGCCTATGCGCCGCAAGTCTTCTACCGCGCCGGTTTGCTCGCGGCCTCCAGCGGGCTGCTTGGAACGGGCGCGGCCATTGTGGGTTCGATCTGGCGCGCGCGTCAGGCCCGGTTTGTCACCACCTACGGCTCGGCACGTTGGGCCACGCGCCCTGAGATCGAACAGGCTGGCCTGTTCCGCGACCGGGGTGTGTTTCTCGGTCGCATGGGACCGGATTATCTCCGCCACGACGGCCCGGAACACGTCATGGCTTTCGCGCCGACGAGGAGTGGCAAGGGCGTGGGTCTGGTCGTGCCGACCCTGTTGTCCTGGACCAACTCCGTCGTCGTCCATGACATCAAGGGTGAGAATTGGGAGCTAACCGCCGGATGGCGCTCAAAATTCTCCCACTGCCTGCTGTTCAACCCGACCGATCTGCGCTCAGCGCGTTACAATCCGCTTCTAGAAGTTCGCAAGGGCCCGCAGGAAGTCCGCGACGTGCAGAACATCGCCGATATCCTCGTCGATCCCGAGGGCTCCATCGAACAGCGCTCGCACTGGGAAAAGACGAGCCATTCGCTTCTGGTCGGCGCCATCCTGCATATCCTCTACGCCGAAGAGGAAAAGACGCTGGAGCGTGTCGCCACCTTCCTGTCCGATCCACAGCGGACCTTCGTCTACACCCTGCATCGGATGATGACGACCAACCATCTGGGCGACAAGCACGCGCCCAAGGTCCATCCCGTTGTCGCTTCTGCTGCACGTGAATTGCTTAATAAGTCTGAGAATGAACGCTCCGGGGTCCTGTCGACGGCCATGTCGTTTCTCGGCCTCTACCGCGATCCCGTCGTCGCCGCCACGACGTCGCGTTGCGACTGGCGCATCACCGACCTGATGGACGCGGAGCGTCCGGTCTCCCTGTTCCTGGTCATTCCCCCATCGGACATCTCGCGTACCAAGCCGCTGGTCCGACTGATCCTCAACCAGATCGGTCGCCGCCTGACTGAACGCCTCGAAGGCGATCCCGATAAGCGCCGCAAGCATCAACTGTTGATGATGCTCGACGAGTTCCCGGCCCTCGGCCGTCTGGACTTCTTCGAAACGGCGTTAGCCTTCATGGCCGGGTACGGCATCCGCACCTACCTGATCGCCCAATCGCTGAATCAGATTTCGAAGGCCTACGGCGAGAACAATTCGATCCTCGACAACTGCCACGTCCGCATCGCCTTTTCCTCCAACGACGAACGCACCGCCCGCCGTATCTCCGATGCGCTGGGCACGGCCACTGAACTGCGTGCGCAGAAAAACTATGCCGGACACCGCCTCTCGCCGTGGCTCGCCCACGTCATGGTCTCACGTCAGGAGACCGCCCGGCAATTGCTGACGCCCGGCGAAGTGATGCAGTTGCCGCCGCAGGATGAACTGGTCCTCGTCTCAGGTGTTGCGCCTATCCGCGCGAAAAAGCTGCGCTATTTCGAAGACCGTAACTTCATTACCCGTCGTCTCCCGCCACCGGTGTTGAGCGAAGGCGTCTATCTGGATCGCCCCGAGGGCCGCCCCGACGACTGGGCCGGGCGCGTGCGCGCGACGTCCAAACAACTGGCGGCCGCTTTGGAAATCGAAAACGCTGCCGAAGACGAGGGCGGGTTACAGCAGCAACGCCACCCGAGCCTCGGTGACGAGAACGCCGTGGGTGCCCCCGGCGAAGTCGAGACCGTCGAGCGCACCCTCGAGGACGATGGAGATCTGGCCGGCGACAAGCGGGCGCTCGATCAGGCCCGCACCCTGACGCCGGTCCAGCGCGCCCATGCCCTACAAGAGGGGCAGCCAAAGGCGGTCAACCACCAAAACCATGACCTGTTTCAGGGTTTCTAGGGGATCGCCATGAAATCCGCACGCATCCGCCACCAGTTTCTCACCGATCCCGATCTGGCCCGCCGGATCGAACAGCTCGCCGCCATGCCCGGCCAGACCAAGTCGGCCGTCATCGAGGCGGCCGTCAAGGCCTGGGTCGAACGCCGCGACATGCAGGCCTTTGAAGCGGCCTTCGCTCATCGCCTGAGCCGGCTGGGTCGCCAACTGGATCGCGTCGAGCGCGACCAGAAGATCGTGCTCGAAAGCCTGGCGGTCTATGTCCGTCTGACCCTTCAGCGCGACGCGCACCTGCCGGACCCCGATCCCGAAGCCCGCGCCAAAGGTAAGGCGCGCTTTGAGGCCTTCATCGCCCAGGTCGCCCGTCGCCTGTCGCAGGGCGCGACCACCTTTCCCGACATCGAGGAGCCCCAGTCATGACGATCACCCCGTCATCGCGCCGACTGCGCGACATGCTGCGTACCGCCTTTGGCGAGACCCTCAATGCGGCTTTGGCCGATCCGATGGTCATCGAAGTGCTGGTCAACCCCGACGGCGCCGTCTGGCTCGACCGGATGGATGACGGACGCGTCGATACCGGCACGGTCCTGTCCGCCGCCGATCGGGAGCGGATCGTGCGACTGGTCGCCAGCCATATGGCGACGGAGGTGCACGCCGAGTCGCCCATCGTCAGTGCCGAACTGCCGCCCCTCATGTCCAGGCGGCGAGGGGAGCGCTTCGAAGGCCTGTTGCCGCCCGTGGTCGAAGGCGCGTGTTTTGCCATCCGCAAGCCGGCCTCTCGGGTCTTCGCTCTGGGCGACTATGTCAGCGACGGCATGCTGTCGTCGACGCAGGCCCGCCTTCTCAAATCCGCCGTGCAGGACCGCCGCAACATACTGATCGCCGGCGGCACGTCATCGGGCAAGACCACCTTCGCCAATGCGCTTCTGGCGGAGGTGGCCGATCTGAACGATCGGGTCGTACTGATCGAAGACACGCGGGAACTGCAGTGCGCAGCCCGCGATGTGGTGGCGCTCCGCACCCGGTCTGGCGTCGTGTCGCTGAGCGATCTGGTGCGCTCGACACTCCGCCTGCGGCCCGACCGCATCATCGTCGGTGAGGTGCGCGGCGGCGAGGCGCTGGAACTCCTGAAAGCCTGGAACACCGGACATCCCGGCGGTGTCGCCACCCTGCACGCCAATTCCGCGATCGGCGCGCTCTATCGCCTCGAACAACTGGTTCAGGAAGCCGTCGTGCATGTGCCGCGCCGCCTGATCGCCGAGGCGGTCGATGTCGTCGTCTTCATCCAGAAATCCAACCCATTCACCCAGACGCCGCGTCGGGTCGAGGCCGTGATGGCGCTCGATGGCCTGACCGCCGAGGGCGATTACCGGCTTCGACCGCTTGAGACGGCGAAGGACTGACTGACTTCAACTCAAACATGGAGATATCTGATGTGTAAGTCTTTTTATCGCACTGACTATGCACGGCAGGCGCTACCGCTGGCCCTCGGGCTGGCCTTGGCGCTGACGACCTCCGGGGCCTTGGCCGCGGGGTCCGGCATGCCGTGGGAGGAACCCCTGCAGCAGGTGCTCGACAGCGTGCAAGGCCCGGTCGCCAAGATCGTGGCCGTACTGGCCATCGTCGTTACCGGCCTCGCGCTGGCCTTCGGTGAAAGCCAGGGCGGCCTGCGCAAGCTGATCCAGATTGTGTTCGGCCTCTCGATCGCATTTGCCGCGTCGAGCTTCTTCCTGACGTTCTTCTCCTTTGGCGGCGGGGCGCTGATCTGATGAGCACGGCGGTCGAAGGCTTCGAGGTGCCACTGCACCAGGCGCTCACCCAACCCCTCCTACTGGGCGGCGCGCCGCGCGGCCTGGCCCTTGTCAACGGCACTCTTGCCGCAGCGCTGGGGCTTGGCCTGCAACTGTGGACTCCCGGCCTCCTGCTCTGGGTCGCGGGCCACACCCTCGCGGTCTTCGCCGCCAAACACGATCCCTACTGCGTCGCCGTCACCCTGCGCCACCTGCGCCATAAGGGCTATTTCTCATGCTGAATCTGCGCCAATACCGCCAGACGGCCGACCGTCTGGCCGATCATCTGCCCTGGGCCGTTCTGGTCGGCCCGGGCATCGTGTTGAACAAAGACGGCAGTTTCCAGCGCACGGCCCGCTACGAGGGCCCGGACATCGAGAGCGCGACGCCGGAAGAGCTGGTGGCCCTCTCGGCGCGGCTCAACAACGTGTTTCGTCGTCTCGGGTCGGGCTGGGCCGTCTTCTTCGAAGCCCGGCGCGGTCGGGCACAGGCCTACCCCGAAGTGGGGGCAGAAACCGGCATCGCGCGCCTGATCGACGAAGAGCGCCGCGCCGCCTTTGCGGGCGACGAAGGGCACCACTTCGAGTCCCGCTATCACCTGACCCTCTGTTTCATGCCGCCCGCAGACCAGTTGGAGGGGGTGGGCGAAGCCTTCGTCGAGCGCGAAGAGAAGGTCGTCGGCCGCGACTGGCACGATGCCTTGCGCAAATTCGTCGATCGCACCGATGCCGTGTTCGATCTCCTGGGCGCCGTCCTGCCCCATATCCGGGCGCTCGATGACGCGGAAACTCTAACTTTCCTTCATGCCTGTGTCTCGACCAGGGATCATCGTGTCACCGTGCCGGACACGCCGGCCTATCTCGACGCAATTCTGGCTGACACACCCTTGTCGGGCGGGCTGGAGCCCCGGCTGGGCGACCAGCACCTGCGCACCCTCACCCTGCTGGGCTTCCCCAATCACACCCATCCCGCATTGCTCGATGGGCTGAACCATCTCGACCTGGAGTACCGCTGGGCGACCCGCTTTATTGCGCTCGATAAGCCCGAGGCGGTGAAGACCCTGACCAAGCTGCGTCGACAGTGGTTCGCCAAGCGCAAGTCGGTGGCGTCGATCATGCGGGAAGTCCTCTACAAAGAGTCTTCGGCCCTGACTGATACCGACGCTGACAACAAGGTGGCCGATGTCGATCTGGCCTTGCAGGCCATCGGCGGCGATCACGTCGGTTTCGGCTATCTGACCACGACGATCACCGTCACCGGTCCTGACCGCGATACGGCGGATGAGCGCCTGCGGAACGTCGAGCGGATCGTCAATGGCCTCGGCTTCACAGCCATCGTCGAAAGCCTGAATGCCGTCGAAGCGTGGCTCGGCAGCTTGCCGGGGCATCTCTATGCCAACGTTCGGCAACCGTTGATTCACACGCTCAATCTCGGACACCTCGCTCCGATGTCCACACTGTGGGCGGGGCCGGAGACCAATCGACACCTGAACGGCGCGCCCTTGTTCCATGCCGTCAGTTCGGGCTCGACGCCGTTCCGTTTCTCAACCCACGTCGGGGACGTCGGTCACATGCTAGTCCTGGGCCCGACGGGCGCCGGCAAGTCCGTGTTGCTCGCCTTCATGGCCATTTCCTTCACGCGCTATCCGGACGCTCAGGTCTTTGTCTTCGACAAGGGTGGTTCCGCCCGGGCCGCGGTTCTGGCGCTTGGCGGCAGTCACCATGCCATCGGGCGGGAAGGGCAGGTGGCGTTTCAACCGCTGCGCCACATCGAAGATCAGGCGGAGCGAACCTGGGCGCTCGACTGGCTCTCGGCGTTGCTGGATCAGCAGGGCTTCGACCTGTCGCTCGATGGCCGTGACGCCCTGTGGTCGGCGCTCGAAACCCTGGCGGGTGCGCCTATTCAACAGCGCACGCTGACGGGCCTCTGTGCCGTGCTGGCCTTCAATGACATCAAGCTCGCGCTGCGGCCCTACACCCTTGATGGTCCCTACGGCCATATCCTCGACGCCGACACCGAGACGCTGGAACTGGCGCCGATCCATGGGTTCGAGATGGAAACCCTGATGGGCGACCCGCAACTGGTCGCGCCGGTTCTCACCTATCTCTTCCACCGGCTCGAAGCCCGGTTCGATGGCCGTCCCACCCTGATGATCCTCGACGAAGCCTGGGTGTTCCTCGATCACCCGCTCTTCGCCGCCCGCATTCGGGAATGGTTGAAGGTGCTGCGCAAGAAGAATGTCAGCGTCCTGTTCGCGACCCAAAGCCTCGCCGATGTTGTCGACAGCCCGATTGCGCCGGTTCTGATCGAATCCTGCCCGCAACGGCTGTTCCTGCCCAATGAGCGGGCGGTCGAGTCGCAAAGCCGCGCCGCCTATCTGCGTCTGGGGCTTAATGATCGCCAGATCCAGATCGTGGGTCAGGCCACGCCCAAGCGCCACTACTACCTGCAATCCCGGCGCGGCAACCGCCTGTTCGATTTGCGGCTCGGGCCACTGGCCCTGGCCATCTGCGCCGCTTCGAGCCCCGACGACCAGCGCCGCATCGACCGAATTCTGGCGGAAGGTCCGGGTGAGACCTTCCCCCAACGCTACCTGATCGACCGAGGTTTGACGTGGGCCGCCGATCTTCTGCCGGTCACTGATCCCCCAATGAGATCCTGAAAACTCCCCTGACCTCAACTCTCAACTGAAGGCTCAATTTGCTATGAAAAAGAACCTGTTATCCGTGGTATTTGGTGTGGCACTGATGGCCCTTTCCGGAGCGTCTTTCGCTCCGGCGTCACAGGCCCAAGTCGTTGTCTACGACCCCAGCAACTACGTGCAGAGCGTGCTGTCGGCGACCCGCGCCCTGCAACAGATCAACAACCAGATCCTCGCTCTGCAGAACCAGGCCATGATGCTCCAGAACATGGCGAAGAACCTCAAGCGGTTCGACCTCAGCGCGCTGGCGGGTCTCAATCGCGATCTCGCCGCCATCGATGCACTGATCAAGGAAGCCAAGGGTATCGCCCTAAATGTCGAAGCCACGCGCGACGCCTTCCTCAAGCAGTTTCCGGGCACCTACACGGGTGACCTCAGACTGGCCAGCCTCCTTACGGGTGCCGAGCAACGCTGGAAGTCGGCCATGGACGCCTACGGCCAGACCCTGAACGTGCAGGCGAAGGTCTCCGAAAGTCTGGCCGATGACGCCGCGGCGCTGAACCGCATCGTTTCGGCGGCGGAAGGGTCGGAAGGCGCGCTGGAGGCCCAACAGGCGGCAAACCAGCTTCTAGCGCTTATGGCAAAACAGCAGATGCAGATCCAGGCCTTGCTGGCGGCCCAAGGTCGCGCCGAGGCGCTCGATGCCGCGCGTAAGGCCGAAGCGGAAGCCGCGGCCAAGGCGGCCACCCGTCGTTTCCTCGGGTCCGGCAAGGCCGGCGAATAGTCCCCCTCAGCTTCAGATTGGCGGCAGGACCATGACCGACCTCAATATCATCGACACCTTTCTCGACACCTTCCTGGCCTATCTGGATTCCGGCTTCGGTCTCCTGAAAGGCGATGTCGGTCACCTGTCTGCCATCCTGATTGCTATCGACGTGACGCTGGCGGCCCTGTTCTGGGTCATGGACGAAGAAGCCCATCTCTTCGGACGCCTGATCCGCAAAATCCTCTATGTCGGCACCTTCGCCTTCATCATCACTCATTTCAGCTTCCTGGCGGAAGTCATCTATGACTCGTTTGCCGGTCTGGGCTTGAGGGCCGGTGGCGGCGGGATGTCGGCTCACGACCTGCTTCGGCCGGGGAAACTGGCCGCGACGGGCTTTGAGGCCGCGCATCCGTTGCTTGAACAGATCGCCGATCTCCTGGGCCTCGACACGTTTTTCGGCAACCTGCTGACGATTGTCGTCCTGCTGGTCGCCTGGCTTCTGGTTATTCTCTCCTTCTTTCTGCTGGCCGTGCAGCTTTTCATCTGCGTGCTGGAGTTCAAGCTGACGACGCTGGCCGGGTTCGTCCTGGTGCCGTTCGCCCTGTGGAACAAGACCGCCTTCCTCGCCGAACGCGTCCTCGGCAATGTCGTCACCTCCGGTATCAAGGTCATGGTCATGGCCGTCATCGTCGGCATCGGCTCGGGCTTCTTCGACACCTTCATTTCTGCACTCGACGGTGCCGAACCCGACCTGATGCAGGCCATGACCCTTGTACTGGCCTCTCTTACCCTTTTGGGGTTGGGCCTTTTTGGACCAACCGTCGCCTCGGGTCTCGTCTCAGGCGCGCCGCAACTTGGCGCCGGATCGGTTGCCGGTACGCTGGGCGCAGCGGCTGGGGCAGGTCTTCTGGCTGGCGGCGCGGTATCCGGTGCCGGTGGAGGCGGAATGCAGGCCATCTCGTCGGCGGCATCGAAACTGGGCGGAGGTTCTGGTGGCGGGGTATCCGGTAGCGGTGGTGCTTCTCCGTCTCCGCCCCCTCCGCCGCCACCTTCTCCTTCATCTTCAGGTGGAAGCGGGCAGGGCGCCCCAGGCGCTGCGCCGAACAATGCCGAGGCCGCGCCGCCTGCCTGGGCGAAGAAGATGCAGGCCGAGCAGCGTACCCGCGCGCACATCCAGATGGTGCAATCCGCGATCCTCGCCGGCGATCAGGCCTCCGGCTCCGCATCCCCCAATCTCTCTCAGAAGGACTAGCCGATGTTCAAACGCCCGCTCCAGCGCTACGGCGCGACTCCCGAACCCGTCACCCCCTATCAGAAAGCCGCGCAGGTCTGGGATGATCGCATCGGTTCCGCCGTCGTACAGGCGGCCAACTGGCGGTTTCTGGCGCTCGGTGCCCTGACCCTTAGCTTCGGCCTTGGTGCCGGTCTTATCTGGAGCACCACGCAAAGCCGCGTTGTGCCCTATGTAGTGGAGGTCGATCATCAGGGTGCCGTCCGCGCCGTCGCGCCAGCCGATACCGCCTATAGCCCGACCGATGCGCAACTGGCCTGGCATCTGGGCCGCTTCATCACCCTTGTGCGATCCTTGCCGACGGACCCGGTCCTGGTGCGGGGCCAATGGCTGGATGCCTATGATCTGGCCACGGGCGATGCGGCGACCTTCCTCTCCGAACACGCCCGTCTGAACGATCCCTTCGCCAAGGTCGGGCGAAGCTCGGTGACGGTTTCAATCAACAGCGTCGTCCGGGCCTCGAAGACCTCATTTCAGGTGAAGTGGACTGAGCAGGTCTTTGAAAGCGGACAGATTATCCGCACCACCCGCTGGACCGCCATTCTGGGCATCAAGGTTCAGGCGCCGACGCGCGAAGACGTCCTGCGGAAGAACCCGCTCGGCCTCTACGTCACCGATCTGGCCTGGTCGAGCGACTACGCCCCCGAAATTACCAAGCCCAACCCCTGAAGGAGATTTTGATGAAACCCCTTGTCCTGTGGGGGCTTGCCCCCGTGTCGCTGATCGCCTCCCTCGCGTGCGCCGCCCCGGCGAAGAAACCGCCCATCAAATATACGGTCGCGCCATCTGAGGCATCGATACGTGTCGAGAAGTTGCCGCCTTCGGCCCGCGTCGAGGCAGCCAACCGGGCGGCCGTACGCGAGCCCGCCACGGAGAGCTACCTCAACGCCATCCAGACCTACGCCTTCACCGAAGGGGCCCTGTTCAGGGTCTATACCGCCCCGGATCGGGTGACGGATCTGATGCTGGAGCCCGGCGAAACCGTCATGGCCATATCCGCCGGCGACACGGCGCGCTGGATCATCGGCGACACCAAGAGCGGCGAGGGGGCATCCGCCCGAACCCACATCCTGATCAAGCCCCATGTCTCTGGCCTGAAGACCAATCTGGTGGTTCTGACCAGCGTCCGCACCTATCATCTCCAACTGGAGAGTACGCCGTCGACCTATATGGCAGCGGTGTCGTGGCGGTATCCCATGCTACCCGTGGTCAAGATTGAGCCACCGGCACCGTCAGTGGCGCCACCAATGCCACCGAACGCTGGGGTAGGTATTGATCCGACCCGGCTGAACTTCAACTACGTTGTCGAAGGCGCTTCCCCAGCGTGGCGGCCCCGGCGGGTGTTTGACGACGGCGCGAAGACCTACATTGTCTTCCCGCCGGAAATGGCGACCTCGTCGGCACCGCCGCTGTTCCTGATCGGCCGAGCAGGAGAAGCCCAGTTGGTCAATTACCGGATCGTCGGCACGTCTTATGTCGTTGACCGGCTGATCGAGGTGGCGGAACTGCGCCTCGGCACGGCGCCCCAGACGGTCGTCCGGTTGCGGCGCTCGGACGTCGCCGCCCCGAATAAGAAAGGGCGTCGCCATGACTGAGCCAGTCCTCCCGCCGAAGCTCGATCCCGAAACCCTCGTCTTGCGCGCCAAGCCGCGGCGGGCGGTGCGGTTCCGACGCAACCTCTTGATCGGGGTAGGTGCGGTTGGAGCCTTGGCCCTCGCTGGCGTGACGTGGATCGGGCTGTCGCCGCCCGTCATCAAGGCCGTCGAGACGGCGGAGAAGGCGGGCGACCCACAGGCGCGCGTGCGTCAGCCTACAGAAACCTTGAGTGCCTTGCCGAAGACCTATACCGATGTGCCGCAACTCGGGCCACCACTACCGGGAGATCTAGGCGGGCCAATGTTGGAAGCCCAGCAGGCCAAAGTGGCGGTCGAATCCTCAGACGGTAGCGTCCCTCCGCCGTCCCGATCCCAGGCGGGCCAGTCCCAACCGCCGCTCAACCCCGTCAACGGCGGTCTTTTCGTCTCCGGTGCGGTACGCGCACCTGAAGTGATCAGCAATCTGGCGGCTACCGTAGCTGCGAAGTTGGAGACGCCCGCAGGCGCGACGGTGTCCGCCGGCACGGTGATCGCCGCGACGCTGATCACCGGCTTGAACTCCGACCTGCCGGGCGTCGTCCTGGCCCAGGTCACCGAAACGGTTCGTGACAGCCGGACAGGGCGGGAGGTGGTAATACCGGCAGGCAGCCGCCTCATCGGTCGTTATGAACGCGCCACCGGTGCCCGGCAGGCCCGCATAAATGTGCGCTGGGAGAAACTGGTGCTGCCGGATGGGCGCTCGCTGGCCCTGATGGAGGCGCTGGCCGCCGATGAGGCGGGGTATGTCGGGTTGCGGGACCGGGTCGACTATCACCCGGGGCAACTGGCGAAGGGTGTCGGCCTGTCGACCATTCTGGGCCTGGCTGATACGCGGTCGGAAGGGGGCGGTGACGATTTGAGCCGTGCTATCCGAGAGGCGGCAGGCCGCACCTTCAATCAGGCGGGACAACGTATTGTGCAGCAGGCCGTAGACGCGCCGGCGACCATCACCGTGCGACCGGGATGGCCCATACGTGTAATCCTCATAGAAGACTTTGTCCTGCCTCTCCTGATCATGGAGGCCCGAAATGGGTGATCTCAAACTGCCGAAGCTGCCAGATCGCACGCCCATCAAGCTTACCATCGTGATCGGGGCTGATTTGCACGAAGGCTTGAAGGCGTATGCCGATCGGTACGCGGAAGCCTATGGATCGAAGGAGGCCATCACGGAACTGGTGCCCTACATGCTTGAAGCGTTCCTCGCGAGCGACAGAGGGTTCTCAAAGGGAGGTCGCAAATGAAAGCGCCCAGTTCTCAACGGCCAGACGGGCTCCGCTACGAAGTACCGCCGCCTGTGATCCTTCAGAAGCTCGCCTATAGCATACCCGAGGCTATGGAGGTCACCGGGTTGGGGCGGACCTTCCTCTACGATCAAATGTCGATCGGTGCGCTGAAGTCTCGCAAACTCGGTGGACGGCGAGTGATCCTTCGGGAGGATCTGGTGGAATTCCTAAATTCCAGCGCTCCGGGTGAGGGGCTCACCACCTACTGAAGGCCCCCCCCCAATCATCGATAACAGGCCGCCGACTCATCTCGGCGGCTTTTTTCATGGCTAATCGGGGCGAAAATGGATGAGGGGATGACGATAAATTCTAAACGGACATCGTCCGTATGCGTCCTATTTTGACACCCTCGTCCGAATCCTGTTGTAGGCTCCGTTGTATGCTCCGAGCTCGGAGGGGTGGCAAAAAGACGTTCAAAATCAAATTGATATCGGAAAGGTAATGGCGGACAGAGAGGGATTCGAACCCTCGATAGAGTTGCCCCTATACACGCGTTCCAGGCGTGCGCCTTCAACCACTCGGCCACCTGTCCATCACTGGCAAGACCCGGCATAGGCTCAGGGTCTTGGGAAGGCGGCGGTTATAACCGTCCACCGATAAATCGCAAGCCCCCAAGTGCCCTCTGGCGCTATCTTTTTTGCTCACTATATCTCTGAGGTTGACCTATATTGGGGATAAACTCCCCGACGTCCCAAGGAGCAGCCCATGTTCGGCACCAAAACCCGCCTGATTTCCCGCGAAGAAGCCTTGCCGGGCCGCGCCGAGGCGCTGCCTACGGACGAGGTTCACGCCGTGCTGGGCACCCCTCTGAAAGGGCCGTTCCCGGCCGGGGTTGAGACCGTCGTTTTCGGCATGGGCTGCTTCTGGGGCGTCGAGCGCCTGTTCTGGCAGCAGTCGGGCGTCTATACGACCGCGGCGGGTTATGTTGGCGGCTACACACCGAATCCGACCTATCGTGAGGTGTGCACTGGCCAGACGGGCCACACCGAAGGCGTGCTGATCGCCTACGACCCGCAAAAGATCAGCTTCGATGCGCTGCTTAAACTGTTCTGGGAGCGTCACGATCCGACCCAGGGCTTCCGTCAGGGTAATGATGTCGGCACGCAATACCGTTCGGCGATTTTCACCACGACCCAGGCCCAGTACGAGGCGGCTTTGAAGTCGCGTGACGCCTTCGAGGCGGCGCTGGCCGGCAAGGGGCTGGGGCCGATCACCACGGAAATCTTCGGGCCGGACAGCGAAACCCCGTTCTACTATGCCGAAGACTATCATCAGGGCTATCTGGAGAAGAATCTGGACGGCTATTGCGGCCTGAAGGGGACCGGCGTGACCTGCGCGATTTAAGCGATATGCCAAAAAGTGCGAGCGGTTTTTGGGCAATAATATCGCGACCAAGTAGGCCTAACTCGCCGGTTTGATGTCGCGTAAAATTGCCGGGATCTGTTCGCTCAGGTCTTCGGCGATCAGGCCGGGCCCGAAGCGGCGCGCGGCTTCCGAGTGCAGCCACACACCGGCGCAGGCGGCGTCAAACGCTTTCATCTTCTGCGCCATCAGGCCGGCGATCATGCCGCACAGGACGTCGCCGGAACCCGCTGTGGCCAGCCACGGCGGCGCGTGACGGTTGATGACCAGCCGTCCGTCGGGGTGGGCGATGACGGTTTCCGCACCTTTCAACAGCACGACGGCGCCTGATGCGGCCGCGGCATCGGCGGCGGCCCTGAAACGCTCATCCGGCCACCCGAAGACGCGGGCGAACTCGCCTTCGTGCGGAGTGAGGACGCAGGGACCGGTAATGGCCGAAAACAGCGTCTTCGGGTCGTCCTTGAACACAGTCAGGGCGTCGGCATCGAGCACGCAGGGCTTTTGCGCTTTCAGCGTGGCCAGAACGAGATCGCGGGTGCGCTCATTGATTCCGGCGGCCGGGCCCAGCACCACGGCGGTGACGCGCGGGTCGCCTATCAGGCCGGCAAATTCGGCCGCATCGCGCACGGGCTTGGTCATGATGGCTTCGAGCGTGGTGGCGTAGACGATCAGGGCCGACGGATCGCAGGCTACCGACACCAGCCCGGCCCCGGCCCTCAATGCCGAGCGCGCCGCCAGTCTGGCCGCGCCGGTCGATTGCACAGGGCCGCCCAGCACGACAGCATGGCCGCGGTCGTACTTGTTACCGGTGACGTCGGGCGAGGGAAAATGCGCGGACCAGTTTTCCGGGCGGTTATCGGCGGGAGTGGGCAGGGTGCTCATGACGGATTCAGGGTATGCCGTTTTGATGGGAACTGCGATAGGATCATACCATCATATCGGCTTTTTTCGGGAAACCGCATGATCGGCCTGCAACACAGGGACGCCGTGACCTTCGAGGATTTCGTTGCCGAATCCTCACGGATGACCGATGCCGATTCGCTGTTCGACCTGCTGTCGCGTACAGTCGCGACTCATGGCTTCGACCGTGTCATCTTCACCATCCAGCGTGATCTCGATCTGCCCGACCGTCAGCAGGGGCACGGCCTGCTGCATCATTATCCGGACGACTGGCAGAAGCTTTACCTCGAAAAGCAATGGTGGCGTATCGATCCGGTCTATCGCGCGGCGGCGACCGAAAACTGGGCCTTCCGCTGGACCGACCTTGAAAAGCGCGGCGGCTATTCGACCCGTCAGACCTATCTGATGCGCGAAAGCGAGGAGGCGGGGCTGAACGGCGGCATAGGCGTGCCGATCCGCGGACCGCGCGGGCAGATCGCCGGGGTGGCCGTCGCCTGTTCGCAGGCGCGCAACGCCAGCCATATCGATCTCGACCTGATCCATGCCATCAGCCATCAGTTCTATGCGGCCTATAAGCGGCTCTACGCCATCCCTGCGCCGACCCAGGACCCGGCCATCGGGCTGTCGGCCAAGGAAGCGGAGGTCCTGACCTGGGTGGCGGCGGGTAAGACCGACGAAGAGATCGCCATCATCCTGTCGATCAGCCGCAATACGGTCGATACGCATGTGCGCAGCGTCTTTCGCAAGCTGTCGGTGAATAACCGCGTGGCGGCGGTAGTGAAGGCGATCATGGCGGGCATGATTCATCCGTGATCACATCCCGAAAATGCGTGATACCGCTCCCTTAAATATGGGGGTACGGTTTACCTGACGCCTACCGGAGCCTTTCCAATGCCCAGTATAGCCGATGTCGGTCTTTACGTTCCCGGTCATCCCATGAGCCGCGAACAGACTCTGATGCAGATCGTATCGGCGCTCGACTACCTTAAGGGCCATGCGCTTCAGGTGGGTGAGGCGGAGGTCGCGGCCCTGATCGGCGCGACATTCGACGCCTGTCTCGACTCCTATGTCGAGACCATGCGCCGGGAACTGTCGCAGCGTATGCAGTAAGCGTATTCCGTGTCGATATTTCGTTCCGGGGCAGGGGGTGTGCCGGGAGGAAACGGAATGTCGCAAAAACGCCGGAACGGACGTATGGCCCTCCCGCCAGAGTCGTCCCCCTTTGGCGCCTGCCGGTTCCTTGTCCCAGGACCGGCCCCAAGGCGCAAACGCTCCGTTCCGGCGTTCCCCTTCATTACGGATAGTTCATCTTGAGCCGGTTGCGGCGACGCGTTTGCAGGGCTAGGGTCGTTGCCTGCGCAACTTGACGCGCCCGCCCCCTGCCGGAGATGATCCCCATGCTCGACCGCCGCTCGCTTCTGTCCGGGGCTTCGGCCCTCGCCGCTCTGGGAAGCTCAGGCATTGCCTTCGCGCAATCCGCGTCGTCGAAGCTGAGGACCACTTTCGACGCCATCTTCAACGAACTGATCGACCATTCGCCGACCTATGCCACCTCTCTGGGGCTCGATGTCGAAGCGCGCGCCGGCCTGAAAGCCAAACTCGATCCGGCCACGCCGCAGGAGCGCGCCCGCTACACGACCTTCCTCGAAAAGTCTGTCGCCGCGCTGAAAGCCATTCCGCGCGATCAGCTTTCGGGCATGGACCGCATCAATTACGACGCTGTGCTGTGGGACCTGAGCCAGACGCTCAACGGCTACAAGACCTTCGCCTTCGGCACGCCGGGTCAGTCGCCTTACGTGATCACGCAGTTGAGCGGCAGCTATATCTATATCCCCGACTTCCTCGACAGCCAACACAGCGTCGAGACCAGGGCCGACGCCGACGCCTATCTGTCGCGTCTCAGCGCTTATGCGGTGCTGCTCGATGAGGAAACCGCCAGGATGAAGGCCGATGTGGCCAAGGGGGTCATCGCGCCGGACTTCGCCCTGCAAAAGGCGGTCATCCAGCTCAAGGCCCAGCGCGACACCAAGGCCGCCGACAGCGTGCTGGTGCAGTCGATCGACCGGCGCACCAAGGAAAAGGCCATTGCGGGCGACTGGGCCGCGCAGGCGACGAAAATCTATGAAACCCAGGTGGTGCCGGCCCTGACGCGTCAGATCGCGGCGGTCGAGGCCGTCCTGCCCAAGGCCACGCACGACGCCGGCGTGTGGCATATCCCGCAGGGCGACGCCTATTACGTCTACGGGGCGCGCAGCGGCACCTCGACCGACCTGTCGCCGGACGCCATTCACCAGATTGGCCTCGATAAGGTCAAGGAAATCAATGCCGAGCTGGAAAAGGTCATGACCAGGCTCGGCATGACCACGGGCACGACGGGCGAGCGCTTGAAGGCCATGGCCAAGGACCCCAGGTTCGTCTACCCCAACACCGATGCGGGCAAGGAAAAGCTGCTGGCCGACCTCAACACGCAGGTCGAGGTGGTGCAGGCCAAGCTGCCGGCCTATTTCGGCGTGCTGCCCAAGACCAAGGTGACGATCAAGCGCATCCCGCCCGCGACGGAACTGGGTGCGCCGGGCGGCTATTATCAGCCGGCCTCGCTCGACGGTGCGCGTCCGGGGGCCTACTATATCAACCTGCGCGACACGGCCGAGGTGCCGAGCTGGACCCTGCCGACCCTGACCTATCACGAGGCCATTCCCGGCCACCACATGCAGATTTCGATTCAGCAGGAGAACAAGAACCTGCCGATGCTGCGCCAGATTTCGGGCTTCAACGCCTATATCGAGGGCTGGGCGCTCTATTCGGAAGAGGTCGCAGCCAAGGATATGGGCATGTATGCCGAAGACCCCTACGGCTATATCGGCTATCTGCACGACGCCCTGTTCCGCGCCTGCCGTCTGGTGGTCGATACCGGCATGCACCACAAGCGTTGGAGCCGTGAACAGGCCATGGCCTTCATGGACGCCAATCTGGGCGATCCGAACGAGACCGAGATCGAGAGATACGCCGTGTGGCCGGGGCAGGCGCTGGGCTATATGATCGGCAAGATCAAGTGGCTGGAACTGCGCACCAAATGGCAGGCGCAACTCGGGCCCAAGTTCGACATCAAGGCCTTCCACGACACCGGTCTGACGGCGGGCGCCCTGCCTCTGGCCGTGCTGGAGACGGTGTACGCCGAATGGGCGGCGACGCGCTGATAGACGGGCTCTTTCGATCGTGCTACCTGATTAGTTATATCAATTATAAATAATCAGGAGGATGCGAATGATCCGGAAAGCTCTGTTCGGCGCGTTGGGCGCCGCCGTGCTTATGCTGACGCCGCTTGCCGCTCAGGCCGAAATGACGCCTGAAGCGCAGGTCGCGGCCATGCAGCGCGGCGTCAACATCATCGGCTACGATCCGCTGTGGAAGGATGCCTCGAAGGCGCGCTTCAAGCCGGAACTGATGCAGACCATCAAGGACGGTGGTTTCGACACGGTGCGCATCAATCTGCACGCCTTCGACCATATGGACGCTCAGAACCGCCTGTCGTCCTATTATTTCTCGACGCTCGACACCATGGTGCAGGCGGCGACGGCTGCTGATCTGCACGTCATTCTCGACCTGCACAACTTCATGGAATGCGCCGACGACGTGACCGCCTGCCGGCCGAAGGTCATGGCCTTCTGGACGCAGATGGCCGAGCATTACAAGAGCGCGCCGGACACGGTGATGTTCGAGATTCTCAACGAACCCTACGGCGCGGTCAACGATGTGTGGAACGATATGATCGTTGAGAACCTCAACATCATCCGCAAGACCAATCCGGACCGCAATGTCGTGATCGGACCGGTGTCGTGGAACAATTTCAACCACCTCGACACGCTGAAACTGCCCGCAGCCGACCGGCACCTGATCGTTACCTTCCACTATTACGACCCGTTCCCCTTCACCCATCAGGGGGCTTCGTGGACGCCGCAGTTCAAGGACGTCAGCGGCATACGCTGGACGCCGGAGGAAGGCGCGGCGCAGCTCAATGCCGATTTCGACAAGGTGCAGGCGTGGAGCCAGAAGGCCAACCGCCCGATCTTCATGGGTGAGTTCGGGGCATACGACAAGGCGCCGATGGAAAGCCGCATTGCCTGGACCAACGCCGTGGCGCGCGCGGCCGAGGCCCGCGGCTGGGCGTGGGGTTACTGGCAGTTCGACTCGAACTTCATCGTCTACGACATCCCCAAAGGGGAGTGGTTCGCGCCGATCCACGACGCGCTGATCCCGAAGAAGTAATCAGATCTCGTATTCGGCCAGAAGGCGGGTCAGTCGCTCGCCTTCCGGCCGTAAAAACAGCCGGTAACGCAGGATTTGCGCGACGGTCGATGCCCCCAGCACGCCGCTGAACACCAGCGCGCCTTGCATCGCCTGAGCGACAGTCATCTTGTCCGTGCCTGTCAACTGCCACAGGGCTATACCGGTAAGGATGGGAAACAGGCCCATCAGCCACAACATTACCACTGCGCCTTGCCGGGCGGTGCGGTTCTCGTCCAGTCGCACCCGTAAGTTTTCAGAAATCGACGCCCCCGGATCGGGAAAACGCTGAACGTGACGGTCGTGGGCGCGCTTCATCAGGATCAGAGCGATCCACGGCGCGGCCAGCATCAGCAGGGCACCCCATTCGCGCGCCGGGTCGAAACCCTCGTGCCTTATGATGTCGTAGCCGAAAACGAGGGTGATCGTGCCCAGCGCGGCGCCAACGCAAAGCAGGAACACGTTCTGACCGTTACGGCGGCGCTCGATCGTCGTCATCAGGCTCTCCAGCAGACAGGCCTGCGCCGTCCGGTCGGGATCGCGGTCATGGGCGCGCCACAGGCGTTCAAGGGTTTCAATCTTCATCGGAGAGCTCATGAATAAGGGTGGCGAGGCGCGTCCTTGCCCGGTTAAGGCGCACGCCGACATGGCTCTCGCTGAGGCCGTGCAAGGCCGCCATGTCGGCATAGGAGGTCTGTTCCAGCCACAGCAGCATCAAGGACCGGTCGAGCGGGGGCAGGGCGCGCAGGGCCTCGAATATCTGATCCAGCCGCGTATCGGGCGGTTCGGAGCCCAGCCGTTCGGACGCGTTGCGGCGCGTTTCAAACAGACGCAGCAGGCGGAGCCCTTCGCGGCGTTTCCACGTCAGGGCGCGGTTGTGCGCCACGCGATAGACGAAGGTCGCCGCGCTCGATTCGCCGCGAAAGGCGGTATGCGCCTTCCACACGGCGATCAGCAGTTCCTGCAATAGATCGGCCTGATCCGCCGACGGCGCGAAGGCGCGGCTCAGCCTGCGCAGCGCCGGCAGATGCGGGGCGATCCAGTCGGCAAAGACGGCGTCGTTCGGCACGGCTTTCCTTATCGCGCTGTGGCGGCTTCGCGTTCCAGCCTGAGCGCGTCTCGATTGTTCTGGGTGAACACACCGGTATTCATGCCATAGATTATGCCGGCGATCAGCAATAGCAGCAGGACCACAAAGGCGGGCAGGCGGTAGCGAGCGGGCAGGACAAAACCAAGCATCATCGTCTCCTTTTCAGTTTTGAACGATAGGTTAGACGACGATGACCGGAGGAAACTTACGGCGGCCTCAAAATAATTCGGCAAGCCCGATAACAGTAAGGTCACTTGCCATGGATAAGTGTGTGAGTCTAAATACGGCACCCCACCCGAAGGTGCGCTCATGAAGCCCTTTTTTGCCGACGCTCTCGAAGATCTGGTCCATGCGCGTGCGCGCCTGGCCATTCTCGCCTATCTGTCGACGGCGGGGCAGGCGGACTTCACCGATCTGCGCGATCAGGTGGGCATTACCGACGGCAATCTGTCCCTGCATCTCAAGAAACTGAACGAGGCGGGATACGTGGCGATTCGCAAGAAAATCGTCTCCAATCGCTCCAATACGCGCATCGGCCTGACCGACGCGGGGCGCGACGCCTTCTATAACTATCTCGATCAGCTCAAGCGGATGCTGGACGCCGTTCCGGAAAAGCCGGATCTTTAAGCCAAAACCGTTGTTCCATTTTTTTAATGAGAACATATTGCGAACTTAGAACAAATGGGGTACGGTCTTCTCAACACATTTCGCAGCCGGGGGATAGACCTTCGCCTTGGGAATCGTGGCATAGGAAGGTCTGGAATCATGTCGCAAGCGGTACTGAAACTCGTGGGAAAAGACGAAGCTGAAAAACAACGCGCGCTGGAATCGGCGCTGGCCCAGATCGATCGCGCCTTTGGTAAGGGCTCGGTCATGAAGCTGGGCAATGCCGGCAAGGTCGTGGAGGTGGAGTCGATTTCCACCGGTTCGCTCGGCCTCGACATGGCGCTCGGTATCGGCGGCCTGCCCAAGGGGCGGGTCATCGAAATCTACGGTCCGGAATCGTCGGGCAAGACGACGCTCGCCCTGCATACGGTAGCCGAAATCCAGAAGGCGGGCGGCACCGCGGCCTTCGTCGACGCCGAACACGCGCTCGATCCGGTCTATGCGCACAAGCTGGGCGTCAATCTGGACGATCTGCTGGTGTCGCAGCCCGATAACGGCGAACAGGCGCTGGAAATCACCGATACGCTGGTCCGCTCGGGCGCCGTCGACATCGTCGTGGTCGATTCGGTCGCGGCTTTGACGCCCAAGGCGGAAATCGAAGGCGATATGGGCGACAGCCTGCCGGGTCTTCAGGCCCGTCTGATGTCGCAGGCCCTGCGCAAGCTAACGGCCTCGATCTCCAAGTCGAAGTGCATCGTCGTTTTCATCAACCAGATCCGTATGAAGATCGGCGTCATGTACGGCTCGCCGGAAACGACGACGGGCGGTAACGCGCTGAAATTCTACGCCTCGGTGCGTCTCGATATCCGCAGCATCGGCAAGATCAAGGTGCGCGACGAAATCGTCGGCAACAATGTCCGCGTCAAGGTGGTCAAGAACAAAGTGGCTCCGCCGTTCCGCGAGGTCGAGTTCGATATCCTCTATGGGGTCGGCATTTCCAAGCTGGGTGAGGTCCTCGATCTGGGCGTCAAGGGCGGGATCGTCGAGAAGTCCGGCTCGTGGTTCTCCTTCAACTCGATCCGCATCGGTCAGGGCCGTGAAAACGCTCGCGACTTCCTGAAAGCAAATCCGGAGATCGCGGCCGAAATCGAAGCGCTGGTGCGTAAGAAGTCCGACGCCATCTCCGAAGAACTGCTCGGCACGCCTGAACCGGACGAAGACGGCGACGAATAAGAAGCGCACAGCGCGGGTTCAGACCGCCCGCATTGCACGCACAAACGCCTCGGTTCATCGCCGGGGCGTTTCTTTTTGGCCTCTGTGACAGAAAAATACCTGCGCTGGCGCAAAGGTCTTTGCGCAAATACCCAAGCCCTCTATATACGGCTGAAATTATTATCGGTTGCGGTGTCGAGCCGTCGGAGTCCCATGCCTTCCTTAAATCAGATCCGTCAGACCTTCCTGGATTACTTCGCCAAGAACGACCATGAGATCGTGTCGTCCTCGTCGCTGGTGCCGCAAAACGACCCGACGCTGATGTTCACCAATGCCGGCATGGTGCAGTTCAAGAACGTCTTTACGGGTGCAGAGACCCGCCCGTACAAGCGCGCCACCACGTCGCAGAAGGTCGTGCGCGCCGGCGGCAAGCACAATGACCTCGACAATGTCGGTTATACGGCGCGTCACCACACCTTCTTTGAAATGCTGGGGAACTTCTCCTTCGGCGACTATTTCAAGGAACAGGCCATCGAACACGCTTGGAACCTGATCACCAAAGAATACGGTCTGGACAAGAATCGCCTGCTGGCGACCGTCTATATCGACGACGACGAAGCCTTTGCCTTGTGGAAGAAGATCGCCGGGTTCTCCGACGACCGTATCATTCGTATCGCGGGGTCGGACAATTTCTGGTCGATGGGCGACACCGGCCCCTGCGGTCCGTGTACGGAAATCTTCTACGATCACGGCGCGCACATCTGGGGCGGCCCTCCCGGCTCCCCGGAAGAGGACGGCGACCGCTTCGTCGAAATCTGGAACCTCGTCTTTATGCAGTTCGACCAGCAACCGGACGGCACGCGCCTCAACCTGCCGAAGCCGTCGATCGACACCGGCATGGGTCTTGAGCGCGTCGCGGCGGTGCTGCAGGGCGTGCATAACAACTACGATGTCGATCTGTTCAAGGGGCTGATCGCCGCCAGCGTCGAGGAAACCGGCGTTAAGGCCGAAGGCGAGGCCCTGCCGTCGCATCGCGTTATCGCCGACCATTTGCGTTCGACCTCGTTCCTCATCGCCGATGGCGTCACGCCGTCGAACGAAGGTCGCGGCTACGTCCTGCGCCGCATCATGCGCCGCGCCATGCGCCACGCCTATCTGCTGGGCGCGAATGAGCCGCTGATGCCGCGTCTGGCGCCGGTGCTGGTGCGCGAAATGGGCGATCATTACGGCGAACTGAAACGCGCCGAGGCGACCATCGTCGAAACCCTGCGTCAGGAGGAAGAGCGCTTCCGCCGCACGCTGGGTCGCGGCATGACCCTGTTGGACGAGGCAACCGCGAATCTCAAAGATGGCGACATGCTGGAAGGCGAGGTGGCCTTCAAGCTGTACGACACCTACGGCTTCCCGCTCGACCTGACGCAGGACGCCATCCGCACCAAGGGCCTCAGCGTCAATGTCGCCGGTTTTGAAGCGGCGATGGAAGAGCAGAAGCAACGCGGGCGCGCCAACTGGAAAGGCTCCGGCGAAAAGTCGGTCGAGGCCGAATGGTTCTCGATCCGCGACCAGGCCGGCGCTTCGGATTTTGTCGGCTACGAGCATCTGTCCACGCAATCGCACGCGCGTGTCATCGTCCGTGACGGGGAATCGGTCAGCGAAGGTCTGGTCGGCGAGCGTCTGCAGGTTGTTTTCGACCGCACCCCCTTCTATCCGGAAAGCGGCGGGCAGGCGGGCGACACCGGCACCCTGCATTGGGCCGGCGGCGAAGGCCGCGTCCTCGATACGCAGAAGCAGGCGGGTGATCTGATCGTCCACGATATCGAAATCACCGAAGGCGTGCTGGCCGTCGGCGACATGGTGCATCTGAACGTGGATGCGGCCAAGCGCCTGACCACCAAGTCCAACCACTCCGCCGCGCACCTGCTGCACGCCGCGCTGAAGAACGTTCTTGGGCCCCATGTGGCGCAGAAGGGCCAACTGGTCGATGCCGAGCGCATGCGCTTCGACTTTAGCCACGGCTCGCCCGTCTCTCCAGAAGAGATCGAGCGCATCGAGGCCGAGGTCAATGCGGTCATCCTGCAAAACGAAGCGGCGACCATTAAACAAATGGCGCCCGCTGACGCCATCGCGGCCGGTGCGGTTGCCCTGTTCGGTGAAAAGTACGGCGACGAAGTCCGCGTTCTGAGCCTCGGTCACGCGCTGGATGGTGCCGACAAAGGCTATTCAGTCGAACTGTGCGGCGGCACCCACGTGTCGCGCACCGGTGACATCGCCCTGTTCAAGATCATTTCCGAAAGCGGTATCGCCGCCGGGGTGCGCCGTATCGAAGCCTTCACCGGTGAAGCGGCGCGTCAGTTCCTGCTGGAACAGGCGGGCGTGGCCAAATCGCTGGCCGATCAGTTCAAGGTGCCGGTGGCGCAGGTCTCCGCTCGCGTCGATGCCCTGATCAACGACCGCAAGCGTCTCGAAAAGGAACTGGCCGAAGCCAAGCGTGCACTGGCCGTCGGTGGCGGCGGTGCAGCTTCGGGCCCGGAAGAGATCAACGGCGTGAAGGTCATGGCCCGTGTGCTCGACGGCGTCGGCGGCAAGGATCTGCGTCCCCTGGCCGAAGACTTCAAGAAGCAGGTCGGTTCCGGCATCGTGGCGCTGGTTGGCGTGCTGGACGGCAAGGCGGCGGTGACCGTGGCGGTGACGCCGGACCTGATCGGTCGCTTCAATGCCGCTGAGCTGGCCAAGGCCGCCGTGATCGCCATGGGTGGTCAGGGCGCGGGTGGCAAGCCCGACTTCGCTCAGGGCGGTGCGCCTGACGCGACCAAGGCCGATGCCGGTCTGGAAGCGGTGAAGGCCGCGATCGTCTAAGCTAAGAGACATTCTCGTCGAAAAGGCCGTCCGTTCGCGGGCGGCCTTTTCTTTTGGGCTTTCGGGATTGCCATCACACGCGCGGGTATGCTGCACTCCTTTTTAAGGAGAACGACATGGATCGCTTGAAAGACAAGGTGGCGCTGGTTACCGGCGGTGCGCAGGGTATTGGCGAGGCCATTGTGCGCAGTTTCGTGGCCGAAGGGGCACGTGTGGTCATCGCCGATATCGATCCGGAGGAGGGCGGCGCACTGGCGGCTGAACTCCCGGACGCTGTGTTCCGCCAACTGGATGTCTCCGACGAAGCACAGTGGATCGCCGCGCTCGATTCGGTTGTGGCCGATTTCGGGCGGCTGGACGTGCTGGTCAACAATGCCGGGATCACCGGGCGCAACGACGCGAAGAACGATCCGGAGCATACGACGCTCGAAGACTGGCGGCGGGTGATGATGGTCAATACGGACGGCGTGTTTCTGGGGTGCAAGCACGCGATTCGCGTCATGCGTCCGGCGCGCGCGGGATCGATCATCAATATGTCGTCGCGTTCCGGGCTGGTCGGCATCCCGCATCAGGCGGCCTATGCGGCGTCAAAGGCCGCGGTGCGCAACCACGCCAAGACCGTCGCGCTCTATTGCGCGGAAGAGGGGCTGAATATCCGCTGCAATTCGGTGCATCCGGCGGCGATTCTGACGCCGATGTGGGAAGCCATGCTGAAGGACGCGGCCGATAAGGAAAAGGTTGCCGCCGGCACCCCGCTGCATCGATTCGGACGGCCGGACGAAGTGGCCGCCGTCGTGCTGCTGCTGGCGTCGGATGAAGCGACCTTCATCACCGGCTCTGAGTTCAACATCGACGGCGGCGTTCTGGCGGGCACGGCGGCCTCGCCCAAATAGGTTTAGAGTGTGCTCCGATCCGGTCGGATCGAAGCACACTCTAAATTTTTTGTTTCTCGCGCATTTGATTCCAAAAACCGCTGCACACTTTTTGGAATGCGCTAGCCGTTAAAAATCTGCCAGAACGAGAAGAAGCCGATGGCGATGAACAGGCCTGAGGCGACGTAGCGGACGATATTCATCGGTACGACTTTCAGCACCTTGTCCCCGAAAAACACAGCCGGGACATTGGCCAGCATCATGCCGAAAGTGGTGCCGAACACGACCCACAGGAAGGCGTCTTCGTACTTGGCGCCGAGGAAGACGGTGGCGACCTGTGTCTTGTCGCCCATTTCGGCGAGGAAGAAGGCAATCAGGGTGGTGATGAAGGGGCCGTAATCCTTCTTCGGAGCTTCGTCGTCGTCCATCTTGTCGGGAATCAGAATCCACAAACCCAGCGCGATAAAGGCGATAGCGACGATCCACGGCATGTAGGTGGTGAGCGCCAGTCCGGACACGAAGTGCCCGACCCACGCCGCCAAGGCATGATTTGCCACGGTGGCGACGAAGATGCCCCAGATGATCGGTATAGATTTATGATAGCGGGCGGCCAGAATCAGGGCCAGCAACTGCGTCTTGTCGCCAATTTCGGAAAAGGCGACGAGAGCGGTCGAATTGAGGAAGGCGTCCACGGTAAGGCTTATCTGTGACCGGCCAGGCTATGACACACAACAACCCGCTTTACCGCGGCCAATCACTTATGGCGGCAAGGCAGGTCGTCGGTCTCACCTATTCTGATTACGCCATGTCCGTGCTGGACAAGTATGTTGACGTAATCCGCCTGATAAAGTCAGGCGCGGTTACTCCCCGAAAAGACAGGCTCCGTTTAGACTCCGCTTAGAAGTGAGTCAAGGCCAGCGCCAACCCGGACAGGGTGAACAGCGAAATGACGGTGGATTGGGCGATGGAGATGGCCGCGCCCTCGTACCACAGGCCGTACATGCGCGCCTGAATGAAGACGCTGACCGCCGTGGGGCAGGCCGAGAGGAAGACGGCGAGCTTGAACATCAGCGGTGGCGCGCCGAACAGGTGCATGGCGACGGCCATGATGGCGGGAGCGAGCAACAGTTTGCCGGTGACCGCGACGGCGGTGACGGGTGTTACGGACAGCAGCTTTTTCAAGGGCATAAGCCCCAGCATCCCGCCCAGCGCCACCAGCGCCACAGGCACAGACGAGCGCCCCATGATGTCGAGCATCTGGTCGAACATGGGCGGGATATTGACTCCGGCCAGCATCAGGCACACGCCGACCAATGAGCCCAGCACTGTGGGGTTCTGTGCCGTGCGTTTCAGCGCCAGGCCGACGCCGTGGCCGGACGCGACGGACAAGCCGGCGCAACCGATGAAGAAGAGGATGAGAAAATCGGCTACGAACAGCAGCGGGGCGGTTTGCAGAACCTCCGGGCCCAGCAGGCCGGTGATGATCGGCAGCCCCAGAAACGCGCTGTTGGAAATGAAGGCCGCCATGCCGGCGCCGGTGGCTTCGCCTGTCGTTGCGCCGAATCGCCGCGCGACCAGCAAACACAGGCCCGATGACACAATGAAGGCGGAGGCATAGACGCCCAGCCAGCTCAGATGGAAGGCGTCCGGCCTCGGCAGGTTGGCGAAAGCGTGGATGAGATAGGCGGGAAAGCCCAGCCAGTAGAAGTAGGCGCTCAGGCCATCAAGACCTTCCGCCTTGAGCCGACCGGTCCGCGCCAGCACAGCGCCAAGGCCGACAAAGGCAAAAAACAACAGAACGCGGCTCAGGGTCTCCAGCATGGGACGGCTTTACGCTCTGTTGCGGTGCGATGAAAGCCCTATTCGGCGCCTATTTATCCGGGCCGAAATCGGGGCTGGCCGAGGCGGAAACGGCGGTTGCTGCTGGATCTGGGGCCTCCGCATCGGGCAGGCCGATATGCGTGACCTGCCAGGTGAACAGGCCGCGACGTTTCATGGTGAAGACGGTCGTGCCGATCTCCGGCTGTTTGATGCCGAGACGCGCGCGGTCGATGCTCCAGTAGAGAATGCCGGGCATGGGCGGCTTGGGCGCGAATTCGCGCGGCTCGATCCTATTGGCGTCCTTGCCCGCGCCGTAGGACAGGGCCAGCAGGGCCTTGGCCGTCAGGTAGGAATTGACGTCGACGACGGGTTGCTTCGGCGGCGCGGCGGTGAGGTCGGTGATGGCGCGGCCGATGGCGCCAAGGGGGTCTTTCAGCACACTGGGGGCGGGGGCTTCGGCGGTCGGCGCGCCCTTGGCGTCGGCCCAAAGCTGCGCCTTCAGGCTGGTGCGCACCTCATCGAAGGCGACCAGTTCTGACAGGCTTTGGATGTCCTCGGATTCAGCAGCCGAACGCAGGTCGTAGAATGCCCACACCGGGCCGATGGCAAAGCCGAACAGGGCCGCCAGCAAGGCGATGATGATGGCGATGGATAAGGTTTTGAACACGCGGACGGATCCCCCTGAGAGCGGCCAGCGGAATGGTTAACATGAAAAATCCCCGATGTCGCGCCTGCTTAGGTGATTAGTGTTAAACTGTGGCTTGAGCGCATTGGCTTTACCGACCTCCGTTTCGGACCCAAAGGTGCGACGAAGCAAAGGTTTAGATTGAGGTTCGAATCAATTTGAACCCAACCAGACCCTAAACCGCCTGACCGGTAATCAGCCGATGAACAAAGTCCAGCTTCGCCCGCACCGTCGGCGTCAGGATGAAGGGGTAGAGCGGACGCTCGCCCATGGCGTTATGGATAGAGTTGATGGCCAGGCTCAGCGGCACCCAGGCGTCGGACAGCCTTTCGAAATCGGTGATGCGGTAGGGTTTGAAATCGACCTCGGCCGACAGGTCTTCGCTGGGCCTGGCCTTGATGGTCATGCCGTAATAGTGAGCGGTCTCTACAGCGTCGGTAATATGCAGGACGTGGGCGAAACTCTCCGCGAAGTCCTCCCACGGGTGCATGGAGGCGTAGGCGCTGATATAGCTGTCGGCCCAGAAGGGCGGCGGGCCTTCGGCGTAATGGCGCTCGATAGCGGCCTGATAGTCGGCCTCATCATCGCCGAAAACAGCGCGGCAGGCGTCGAGCTTGCCCGCATCGCGCACCAGCCGGTTCCAGATGAAGTGCCCGCATTCGTGGCGAAAGTGACCGAGCAGGGTACGGTAGGGCTCACCCATCTGGCTGCGCACGGTCTCGCGCACCGCGTCGTCGGCCTCAGCGGCGCGGATGGAGATAACGCCCTCGTCATGGCCGGTCATGGCGGTATGGGTGGTGCCGTCAGGGGCCTGTTCGTCCTCCAGATAGTCGAAGACGAGACCGCCGGCCGGGTCTTCCTCACGGTCGGGCGCCGGCAGGCCCCATTTGAGAAAGGCGTAAAACAGGCGATGTTGCGCGTCGATTATGCGGCGGAAACAATCGAGATCGTTGGGGACCAGACGGTTATGGCGACACGCGCGGCAAAACGGGTTGTAGCTGTCGACCGGGACCAGCCAGTTGCACACATCGGTGACGGCGTTGGCGCAGAAACGGTACGTGCCACCGCCTTCGACCGGCCGCCAGAGTTGGGCATCCACCGGCTCAAGCGCATGCAGTTGCAGCGTGTTCGGCGAAAACCCCAACCGATGGCCGCAGTTGACGCAGTTGCGGTTATGAAAGAACAGGGTGTTGCCGCAATGGGCGCAGGTAAACAGTTTCATCCGAACTCACTTTCCGGATGTGGTTTCCGGTTCGGGCGACCCTAGATCAGGCGGGCATAAGCCTGAAATGGGGCGCGTTCCTGCTCATGCAAGGCGGCGGTAAGCGCTACCGGCCTTGCCACACTTGCGGGTGGGAGTCGATCCAGTCCTTGAGCAGGCGGGACAGTTTGCGATCATCGGCCAGAGACGGGTGGAAATGACAACCGCCGAAGTCGAGCCCATCGAAATAGATCGTATCGAGGCGCGTCTCGCCGCCAGCCTTCAACGTTTTGGCCACCTGCGTCACCTGATCGCGGATTTCACCATTGGCCTGATCCGAGGCCATCAGGATGAAATGGGCCTGCGGATTTTTCGCGCGCAACCGCTTGACGAAGGCGACATAGGTATCGCGGTAATCGGCCTGCAGGGCGTCGCGCGATTTCCACTTCTCGCCGGGGTTCAGCGCGGTGGAAAAGTCGTTGGTGCCCAGCCCGATGACGATGATCCGCGGCTTCCAGCTCTTGTCGTCGTACAGGCTCTTGCCGTCGAACAGGGTGTGCGCGTAGAGGGTGGGCAGGGTATCGCCTTGAAAGCCGTTGTAATTGCGGACGATTCCCCGACCGGAAAAGGCGTTGATCTGATAATCCGCATCGTAGAGTTTAGCGGTCAGCGGACCGAAGGCCTGCGACGTATCGGTCGTCGCCCATACTTCGTCCGTGGTGCATTCGCGCTTCGGCGAGGTGTTGCCGTAGCCGACCGTGTAGGAGTCGCCGATGAATTCGATCTGGCGCGTGCGGGCGGTCAGTGCCGCGGGCTTGTCGGCGCTGAAACCGAGGAAGCGCCCGGTCTGGCCTTGCGATTCGGTGATCTTTTCCAGCCGATAGACGTCTACGGCGTTGGCGCTTGGGCTGTCGAAGCGCACCGTGGCCTTGCCGGGCTTTTCGATGACCTTCACCACTTCACCGTTGAGGTACAGCTTGTAGATATTGATGCTGTCGTCGAAGCTCAGGGTGACCGATTTGGACGCCGTCGTGGTCTCAAAATAAACGCCCGGCCATTGATGCGTATAGGCCGGCGCCGCCGTGCGTCCGCCATTGTGCAGCGGCAGGGTGTCGGCTGAGGCAACCGTGGCAGAAAAGCACAGGCCAAGCGATAAGGCGGTCAGAACAGTCTTCATCGGGTTTCCTCTCGTCTTTGCCGTCTATTGAACGATGTCAGCGCTGTCAGTGTCAAGGTTCACCCTGTGCCCACACATCGGCAAGACCGTCCAGATGCGCGATAACCAGCCGCGACAGCAGGGCGTAATCGTTTTGGGAATGATGGTAGTTGCAGGCCGTGTTTTCGGTCTTTGGGTAGAGAATGCGGCTGAGGCGTTTGTCCCTGGCCGAGAGGCGGTCAAAGGCCGCGTCGTTAGCCGCCAGATAATCAGCGTCATAGGCGCTGTAGGTGCCAAGAACGATATGAGCCATGGGATTTTGAGCGCGAATATCGGTCACAAAGCGCACAAATTTATCCGTCCAGTCCGCGCGCAGTGCCGCCTTGTCTCTCCATTTTTCAGCGGAATGGAGATCGGTGGAAAAATCATTGCCGCCAATGGCGATGATGATGACCTGCGGTGACCACCCGTCGCGCTTCCAAGGCGTGACGTCTTCGAAAAGGGTGCGGGGATAGAGTGTGGACAGGTTGAGGTCGCGCTTTTCGCCGTTCCAGTTACGCACGACGCCCAGACCGGAATAGGCATTGACCTGATAATCGGCGTCATAGTGCTTGGCGACGCGCGTTACGTAACCTCTGGAGGTGTCGGTCGTGGCCCAGATTTCTTCGTCGGTGCATCCGTCACGCCGCGTCGAATTGGCGCCATACGCCACCATGTCGGAGTCGCCGATAAATTCAATCTGGCGGATGCGGCGGGGTGGCGGAGGCAGTGCCGCGTCGGCTTCAGGAACGAAGAAGCCGCGAAACGCGCCGACGGCCTTTTGCGACTCGCTGATTTTTTCCAGGCGAACCCTGTGTTCGCCATCCCCCAAATGGTCATATTTTAAGACGGTCTTACCCGGCTTGCTGAGCAGCGGTTGCTCCTGATCGTCAATCCACAAACGATACTGGTTCACCGCATCGTCGAAGGCCGCATACAGGTGCGATCCTTTGAAACGCGCTTCAGCGTAAATACCGGGCCATTGGTGGATGACAGGGGTAAACACAAAGCCGCGTTCCCGGTTCTCCGAAGCATTGGCCTTGCCCAACCGCAGGGAAAAACTGACAGGCGCAGGTGCGGTGCGGCCGCCAACGCGCAGGGATAGAAGCGTTGCCTTGTCTATGCCGTCCAATATCGCCTCCTCTTCAGAAAGCCTTACCTGTGCATTGGCCTGCCCGCTCCATACGGCGGCCATAATGCCGATGACAAGAGATGCAAACTTGTGCGGCGCCATCCTCTTCCCCTGGAGTGTTCAAACACCGGCAGATTGGGCGCGACACGGGCGGGCGTCAATAAACGAAAAGGCCGCCCGCGAACGGACGGCCTTTCCAGCCTGGCAAGTTGCCGATGCTTAGGCGGCGAGGGCCTTCGACAGGTTCTCGGAGATCTTGTCGAGGAACCCTTCGGTGGTCAGCCAGCCTTGCGTGTCGCCGACCAGCAAGGCCAGATCCTTGGTCATGAAGCCGGCTTCGACGGTGTCGATGCAGACCTTTTCCAGCGTCTCGGCAAAGTTCTTCAGTTCGGCATTGTCGTCCAGCTTGGCGCGGTGCTTGAGGCCCTGCGTCCAGGCGAAGATCGAGGCCATCGAGTTGGTCGAGGTGGCCTCGCCCTTCTGGTGCTGACGGTAGTGACGGGTCACGGTGCCGTGGGCGGCTTCGGCTTCCATGATCTTGCCGTCCGGGGTGACCAGAGCCGAGGTCATCAGGCCCAGCGAGCCGTAGCCCTGAGCGACCGTATCGGACTGCACGTCGCCGTCGTAGTTCTTGCAGGCCCAGACGAAACCGCCGGACCATTTCAGGGCCGAGGCAACCATGTCGTCGATCAGGCGGTGCTCGTAGGTCAGGCCCAGTTCCTTGAACTTCGCCGCGTATTCGGCGTCGAAGATTTCCTGGAAGATGTCCTTGAAGCGGCCGTCATAGGCCTTGAGGATGGTGTTCTTGGTCGACAGATAGACCGGATAGTTGCGGGCGATGCCGTATTCGAAAGAGGCGCGGGCGAAGTCGCGGATCGATTCGTCGAGGTTGTACATGCCCATGGCCACGCCCGCACCCGGGAACTTGAACACTTCGTGCTCGATGACCTGACCGTCTTCACCCACGAACTTCATGGTCAGCGTGCCCTTGCCGGGGACGAGGAAGTCGGTGGCCTTGTACTGGTCGCCAAAGGCGTGACGGCCGACGACGATCGGCTGGGTCCAGCCGGGGACGAGGCGCGGGACGTTCTTGCAAATGATGGGTTCGCGGAACACAACGCCGCCAAGAATGTTGCGGATGGTGCCGTTCGGCGACTTCCACATCTTCTTGAGGCTGAATTCCTTCACGCGGGCTTCGTCCGGGGTGATGGTGGCGCACTTCACGCCCACGCCGCAGGCGGCGATAGCGTTGGCGGCATCGATCGTCACCTGATCGTCGGTGGCGTCACGGTTTTCCATGCCCAGATCGAAATATTGCAGGTCGATGTCGAGGTAAGGGTGGATCAGCTTATCCTTGATGAGCTGCCAGATGATGCGGGTCATTTCGTCGCCGTCGATATCGACGACCGGATTGGCTACCTTGATCTTGGCCATTGAAAGCTTCCTTTTCGAGCGGGCGCTGGCGGAAGGACGCACAGGGTCTCAGCCGCCGCGGACATGCCCCTATAGACGAAATGGCGTCTTGCGCAAAACGGTAAATTGATCGGCATTCGCAACCATCTCGTGATAGGTTCGCTGCTGGTCTGTTAAGGCGTGTCGCGTTCATCTTCACATTTTTATGGTCCCATCTTCACAGGAGATGACCATGAAGGTCGATATTCAGACGGAGCACCGCTGGCTGGAGCAGTTCAGCGGTAACTGGGAAATGGTCTTCGATGACGACGTGCCCGCGGATCAGCGCACGGACGACTGGGTCGAAACCGGGCGTACCCTGCACGGCGTCTGGGCCGTGGTCGAAGGACGCGGCGACATGCCGGGCGGCGGTCGCGCCACCACCCTCCTGACGCTGGGCTACGACCCGGCGCGCAAAGCTTTTATCGGCACCTGGATCGGCTCGATGATGAGCCATATGTGGGTCTATGAAGGCCAATTGACCGACGACGGGCGTCTGGTGCTCAACAGCGAAGGTCCGGATTTCGAAACCGGCGCCATGCGCAGCTATCAGGACATCTATGCCTTCGACGGGCCCGATGCCCGCACCCTGACGTCGCAGATGCTGATGCCGGACGGCCATTGGCAGGTTTTCATGAACGGACGCTATAAGCGGGTCGGTTGATCCGCTCTTTCATGTGTTCCCGCCTTCGCCTATAAGCCCCGCGATGAAAGAAAACCGTATTGCCCCGCCGCTGGAGCGGCCCGACCTGACCCTGCCGTGCGTCATCCTCGACCGGCCGCAGATGGCCGAGAATATCGGATCGGTTGCCCGTGTCATGGCTAATTTCGGCCTGCGTGACCTGCGGATCGTCAATCCTCGCGACGGCTGGCCGCAGGAACGCGCCTGGGCCATGTCTTCGGGCGCGCACTGGCCGCTCGACAATGCCACTATATATGAGACGGTGGCCGAGGCGATTGCCGATCTAAACGCCGTCTACGCTACGACGGCCCGTCCGCGCGAGACGCAACTGCCTGTCCGCACGCCGCGTCAGTGCGCCGACGATTCCTATACTAATGCGCAGCAGGGCCTGAAAACGGGCCTTCTGTTCGGAGCTGAACGCGCCGGGCTGGAAACCAATGACATCGCCCTTTGCCATTCCATCGTGACCATTCCCGTCGATCCGGCCTTCCATTCGCTCAACCTGTCGCAGGCGGTGAATATCGTTCTTTATGAGTGGCGTCTGAAGGTGATGGACACGCCCAAGGATGCTTTCACGAAAAACATGGATCAGCCGGCGGCGCTGGATAAGCTGCACGGCCTCTATGGGCATCTGGAAGACGAACTGGAAAAGGCCGGCTTCTTCTTCCCGCCGGAGAAGAAGGAATCGATGCAGCGCAATCTGCGTGTGGCATTGAATCGTGCGCAGTTGACCGAGCAGGAAGTGCGGACCTGGCGCGGCGTCGTCACGGCGCTGGTGAAGGGCAGAGGACGTTCGCTGGTCAATAAGGGCGACCAGTGAAGTTGCGCAATTGCCGTAATTTTCACGGAAGTTGTGGACAGGCTGAGCCTGTGCGTTGACTCTGTTTGGTGGTAACTGTAGATAGCGCCCTCCCGGCAACGGAGAGAGTGGCGAACGCGGATTTGAAGACCGAAAGTTCTTTTAATTCAGTTGGTTGCGGCTTGAGTGGTTGGGG